>DASPSK010000204.1:0-13045 GCA_035623975.1 Acidimicrobiales bacterium
TTCAGCACCGGCCACTACCTCGGTTACACGGTGCTCGCCAAAGGTCCCTGGCGCTTCGCCATCCAGGTGACCGAGCAGGGTCGGCACGCCTCCTTCTCGGTGACCCGCCACCTGCACTGATCCCGCTCGGAGGAAAGGCGATTGCCTACCGCATGACGATGAGCATGTAGCCCATCGTGAAGCACATGGTGATGTGGGTGGCGATTTCCAAGCGGGGAGCCAGCCACCGGCGGTCCTGAGCGCACAAGACGTCAGCGACGGCGAACCGTGGTCGCGGGCGGGATGCGAGCGTCGCCCCCGCCCGTGTCCCGCCGCCGATACGGCCCTGGGGGGCCGCCAGGGCGTCTCCACCTGTCGACGCGGCGGCGCCTGCCAGTTGGGTCTGGGCCGGCTCGACACTGGCGGCGGCCGGCGCGAGGCCCGCCGCCATCCGCGCCCGGGCGAAGCGAGTCAGGCTGTCCCCGTACCAGACAGCGGCCACGAAGAGGATGAAGGCGAAGATGAGGGGCAGGCCGGAGGCGGCGGCGCCGGTGGGCACAGCACCCATGGCCGACATGCCCGCGGCCGCCCCCGAACCCGCCATCGGCAACGCCACGAACATGTACAGCATGGCCACGACCATGGCCAGGTGCGTCCCGTAGTGAGAGGCGTGGTGGAGATGGTCGTCGTCCCAACCGTGCAGGCCCCAGCGGCGCACGAAGTGGACGACCTGGAGCGTGAACCAGGCGGCCATGGCGGCGAACACGATCTCCCAGATGCCCGGCGAAAAGGAACGGAGGGATGGCACGAGCATGCCCGCCATCGCCACGCCCATCGCCACGTGGGCCATGTCCACGTCGAGGTGGGTGGCACGGGACGAGAGCCGCGCGACGAGGAGGCGCCCGAGACAGTAGGCGGCGGTGAGCAGCATCAGGGCGGCGAGAACGTCGACGAGCCATGTGGGTCGCATCACCGCGACAGCCCACTTTCTGCCGCCCTCGGCGCGGGCGTAACCGTCGCCGTCCGGGTGGCGCTCGCGCCCGCAGTGGCGCCCCCGCCCGCAGGGGGGCCCCCGCCATCGCCCGCGGGGGCGCCCCCGCCCGCAGGGGCGCCCCCGCCATCGCCCGCAGGGGCGCTCGCGCCATGGACGGCAGCTCCGGCGAGCACCGAGCCGAACTCGTCCTCACTCGAACGGGAGGGGCGCAGCGGCCAGTACGCCGCCGCCAAGAGGATGAGCAAGGGACCGCTGTTGGGGTCGGTTGCCGGCCCGGAGAACACCCCGCCGAAACCTTCGCCCACGACCCAGATGATGGCGGCGACGCCGGCGGCGAAGGCGAGAACGGCACGCACGATCCGGCGGGGCGCGAAGACCCCGAGGGCGATCACGGCGAAGATCACCGCCAAGCCCACCGACACCTCGAGCCCGCGGCCGGCCACATCCCGCGCGACCGCCTGGTCCAAAGCCGACAGCCAGTGCGGCTGCCCCGCAGCCATGGAGCTGACGGTGTCCCGCACTCCCTCCGGCTGCCGGTTGACCGACGACACCGCCAGGGCAGCGAGCCCGCCCCAGAGCACGAACCAGATCAGCCTGGCAGGAAGCGCTCCGATCGGCCGGGCGGCCACGAAACCTCCAGCGCGGCGGGCGTCGTCAGCGGGAGACGGCCAGAGGAGCACGGCCAGCAGGGCGTACAGGAGCACGGCACCCGGCGCACCCGTCAGCGGACTGGCAGTTCCCGCGAAGAGATCCCCGGCGCCTTCCCCGATCCACCAGACGCCGAGCGACCAGACGACGGAGACGACGAGAGCGGTCTTCACAGTCGGGCGCCAGGCGATCCCGACGGCGATGAGGAGCTGGATGGCGGCAAAGGCGGTGCCGGCGAGCATCGCGTGCCCGGCCGTCACCCGCGCCGACCAGTTGATGGCGTCTGCCACGACGCCGGGGTTTCCTTGCGCCATGGGGGCGAGCATCTGCGTGCCGAAGGCCGGCGTGAACATGTACGGCTGCAGCTGCAGGACGCCGTCGAAGAGCCAGACGGCGGCAAGGGACAGCTGGAGGACTCGGCGTAAGTCCGGTGCGCACCATGGCTCGGCCCGGGGCACGACGCGGCGCAGCGACCACCGACCGGTGACTCCGGCCAGCATGCCCGCGCTCATGGTCGCACCACCCTCCCCGCGTCAAATCGGCCGTGCGTAACTTACCTAACCCTCTGGCGGGCCCGCGGCGCGCGAGCTGGCGGGTCGGATGTGCTCGCTGCCCGGTCCTCGTCGAGGTGGTTCGCCGCTCGTCAGGTGTGGCTGACCCGGGCGCCTCCGCCGAGCCGGGCCGCCACCCTCGGCTTCAGATCCGCTCGAGCTCGCGGCCGTCGAAGAGCGGCTCGATGCCGAGGTTGCCGCCGTCGCCCGCCAACTCCGCCTCCGTGGGCACACCGAGATCGGAGAGCGAGGCTGCAGAGGCGAGTATGGGGCGCAAGAGGCGGGCGTCACTGGAACTGTTGAGGAACAGCTGCGGGTTCGAGAGCACGTAGCGCACGGCTCGGCTGACGGCGCCCTCGTCCTCGGTCGGCTTGTACCAGCTGAACCGCGGGCCGGTGTCCTCCTCCCTCCACCGGCGCTGCGCCACGGACTTGATCGTCTGCACGGCCACGCGGCGCTCGGCGCACACCTCCAGCAACCTCTCCACCTCGGCGCGATAGGCGTCCTGGTGGAGCAGGACGTAGCTGTAGGGCAGCAGAACCGAGTCGAGGTCTGCGCGCTCCAGGCTGCGCCGGTGCATGCGGGCGATGCGCAAGCCGTGGCCCGTCACGCCCACATGACGGGCGAGACCTTCGTCTTTCGCCCGCATGAGAGCTCCCACGGCGCCTCTGGGGCCGTGGGCGACTTGCCACTCGTCTTCCTCGACAAGGTTGTGGAGCTGGATGAGATCGACGTGGTCGACTCCGAGGCGTTGGAGGGAGCGCTCAAGGCTGGCTCGGGCGCCGTCACCGGTGCGGTCCGCCGTCTTCGTGGCAAGGAAGAAGTCGGCGCGATGCCGTGACATCCAGGGCGCCAGCCGCAGCTCGGACGCGCCATAGTCGGCCGCCGTGTCGATGTGATTGACGCCGAACTCGAGCAGCGTGGCCAGCAACTCGTCGGCCCGCTCCTGCCCCATGGCGCTGAGGGCGGCTGCACCGAAGATCACCCGGCTGCTGAGATGTCCGGTCCGGCCGAAGGGTGCGGTGTCGATGGGGCGAGGCTACCGGCGAGCCGGTTCGGCGTTCTCTCGGGAGTCAACCGCAGAGGGCTCCTGTCAGCGTCGGTGCCATCGCCCGAAGAGCTAGTGGTAGCCTCAAAACAGCTCGAAGGGGGTCATGACATGGCGCGGCGGACAGCACCGGTCAGGGACTGGTCAGAGGATTTCGACGTTCTCGACGCAGGGTACATCGAAGATCCCTTCACGATCTGGGACGAGCTCCGGCAGACGTGTCCGATCGCCCATAGCAACCGACGGGGATCGAATTGGCTGCCGACCCGGTACGAAGACGTCACCGCCATGGCGCACGACATCGAGCACTTCAGCTCCGTCGAGGTCGGCGTCATCCCCGTCGCCGTCGACGATCCCGAGGAGCCGCTCCTTCCCTACGGCCTGCCCCCCATCTCGGTCGACCCCCCCATACACACCTGGACGCGACGGCTGCTGCTCCCCTGGTTCTCCCACCGGCGGGTAGAAAGCTATGAAGCTATGACTCGGGGGCTCTGCAGCCAGCTGATCGAATCCTTCGCCGACTCGGGACACGCCGACGCCGCCGAGAACTACGCCCAACAGATCCCAGTCCGCGTCATCGCCCAAATCCTCGGGGTCTCGGCCGACCTCTCGGACACCTTCACCGGATGGGTGCGCGACGTCCTCGAGTTCGCCGACGACAGGGAGCGCAACTTCAGCGCGGTGGAGGCCCTCTTCAACTATTTCGTCGCCGAGATCGCCCATCGCCGGCAGAACCCAGGCTCGGATCTCCTGAGCGAGCTGCTCCAGACCGAGGTGGAGGGAGCCGAGATCGAAGAAAGCGTCGTTCTCGGCATGGCGGCTCTCGTGCTCATCGCCGGAGTGGACACGACCTGGAGCGCCATCGGCTCCTCGCTCTGGCACCTGGCCACCCACGAAGACGACCGCAAGCGCCTTGTGGCCGAGCCGGAGCTCATGCCGCTGGCGGTCGAGGAGCTGCTGCGGGCCTACTCGCCCGTCACGATGGCCCGTCTTGTCACGTCCGACATCGAGTTCAAGGGATGTCCGATGAAGGCTGGCGACAAGCTCCTCATGAACTTCCCGGCGGCGAACCGCGATCCGGCGGTGTTCGAGGACGCCGACAAGGTCGTCCTCGACCGCCAGCACAACCGCCATGTTGCCTTCGGGTCGGGCATCCACCGCTGTGCCGGCTCCAACTTGGCCCGTATGGAGCTCAGAGTGGCGCTGGAGGAGTGGTTGAAGCGGATTCCGGAGTTTCGTCTCGCCGAGGGTGCCGAGCTGACGTGGGCAGGTGGTCAGGTACGTGGTCCGCGGGTCCTGCCCGTGGTGTTCCCGTGAGGATCAGGGTCGATCCCGACAGGTGCCAGGGGCACGCTCGCTGCTTTGCGCTCGTGCCCGAGCTGTTCTCGGTGGACGACTACGGCCTGAGCTCCGTCGTCGGCGACGGTGCGGTGCCTTTCGAGCTAGAGGAGAAGGCGCGCCTCGCCATCGCCAACTGCCCGGAGTACGCCATCGAGGAGCTGGCTGACTGAAAGGGCTTCCGCTCGGCGGGCTCCTCTCCGGACCGGCCTTCTCATCTCCTACCTGGCCTTCTCATCGCCCGGGGGCAGGGGTGGGGGGGCCGGGGAGCCGCGTCCGCCTCGAGCCGGGCGACTGTGTGCCCAGAGTGACCGGAAAGGGCTCGTAGGAGCGCCCTGGGCACGCGGATCGCCGGGGAGCGAGGACCGGGGGCGACCTCCCGCCAAGAAAACTCGAGCTCTAGCCGCCCGGGGCTGCCTCCTCGCCCAGGTCCTCCGGGCCAGGGGCATGATCCGGAACGACGAAGCGGCTCGGGACGGTGCCGGTTCGCGCCAACCAGGCGTACTCCCAGGGCGACAGCTGGGAGAGCGGCACGCCCAGCTGGAGCTCCTCCCGCCGATGAGAAGCCTCGGCGGCGGCCGCGCGGGCGGCACGCGATGCCGGGGAAAGGCTGGCAAGTTCTGCGCCGGGTGACCCGGACGAGGCAGCGGCCGCACCGGCGGCAGGCGAGGCACCGGCCGCAGCGGCGGTGGCGCCGCCCCGATGCTCCGCATCGAGCTCGTGGCGATCTTCAGCGGGCCCGACGAACGAGACAGAGCCCCCACCGCGGGCGTCAGAGCGAGCGGCCAAGCGCTGCTCGGAGTGCATCCACTGCACGAAGATGGGCACGAAGGCCCCGAGCGTGACGACCTCGGTCGCCGCCCAGAGGATCCCCCCGCCCGTCTTCGAGCTCGAGAGCGTGTACATCGATGCCAGCGGTTTGTGACTGTTGAGGATGGCGACGCCCAAGAACGCCTCCACACCCGAGCCGAGCAGGATGTTGAGCATCCGCGCCGGATAGCTCATCTTCCAGTGGATGATGGGGTCGACCCCGACCATCGGCCACCAGAACAACGTCGCCCCGAACAAGAAACCGATATTGACCAGGTCCATCACCCACATGTGCAACATGGCGAAGTTCAGGATCGGCGTGAGAAAGAACACGAACATGACGCCGTAGTAGAGCGCCCAGGCGACGACGGGGTGACTCACCGCCGCGAACGGCGCCGATCGCAACACGTCGAGCCATCGCTGCTTCAGCCGGCGGCTGCTCGTCTGCAGGAGCAACGTCGAAGGTGCCCCGAGGGCGAGCAACGGGGGTCCCACGACCATGAGCAGGAGGTGTTGGACGACGTGGGCCTCGAAGTAAGTCCCGGTCAGTGCCGCCACGGGCGACTGGAGAGCGAGATCGATGGCGAGGAGGCCCACCATGAACGAGGTTGTCCGCCAGCCGCTCCAACGGCGCCCCCGAGCGGCCAGACGCCAGTCGGCACGCAAGTACCAGACGGCGATGGCGATCAAGACGACGGCGACGCTCACGGGGAAGGCGCTGAACTCCCACTGCGTGAGGGCGTTGTGCAAGGAGAAGCCGGCATGGGCCATCCCAGGCATGCTCCTAGTGTCCTACCGCCCGCCGGAAATCACAACCGCGGGCGTCGCCGCCCCGCCCCTGCCCGACCCGGCCGCCCCACCCCGCGCCGGCCCGCCGCGGGCGTCGCCGCCCCGCCCCGCGCCGGCCCGCCGCGCCGGCCCGCCCCGCGCCGGCCCTCAGCCCCCACCGCCGATGGCGGGAGGGGTCACGGTCATGAGGGCGTGGCAGCCTGAGCGGGCACGTCGACGATCTGGACCCGCTTCCAGGTGCCCGTCGCACGCAGGGCGTAGACGACCAGCGTCCAGCCGTGCACGGCCAGCGCCTCAGTGACGCCGTCGCTCTCGAGAAGGAAAGTGGCGGTGTCCGCCGGTGGCGTCGGCAGCTTGCTCCATCTCCGGCCGGTCGCCAGCAGCTCCTCGCCGCTCAGCGAGCCCGCTCGTGACATCAGGACGAAGCTCGACCCCCCTGCGCCCTCCCCCGTGGCGATCAGGCGCTCGCACGGTGGCAGGTCGAACACCGGGGACGGTGTCCAGCCTCGCCCGCGACTCCAGGTCAATTTGAACAAGGTCACCGTCCCGTCGGCGGACACGGCCTCCGCCAGCGCCGCCATCTCGGTGCCGTATGTCCACAGGCGCAAGACCTGCGTGATGACGGATCGACTGGCGGCGGAGCGCAACGCCGAGGCTCGCTGGTGGGAAGTCACCCCCTCCGTGAGGGCGGGGACCGGGACCGGCGGTCCTACGAGTTTCCAGCTCCGGCCCTCGAGCTCGAAGATACCCAGGCGTGAGAGGGCCTCGCACCGCCCGGCGGCCAGCGGTTGGCCGGCGGGGCCGAATGCCACTGCCGTCAGGGCCGTCAGCTGGCACGAACGCGCAGCCGAGGCGGCGAGGGCCGACCGGAACGAGATGGTTCTCGTCGTCCCCGAGGCGTCGTCGCTGCTGGCGACGACGGATGAGCCCGAGGCACCGAGGAGGGCGAGCAGCCGCCCGCCTGGCGCCGCCGCTACGGAGTCGGGTACCGGGGCGAGCGGTCCAGGCAGGACGCCAGTGGTCCAGCGTGCGCCCCCGCTAGTCGTCGCCGCCACGGGCGAGAAACCGAGCAACCCGCTCGACTCCACGCCTACGACGCCTCCCGCCGAGATCAAGGAGCCGACGAGGCCCCCGTTGTCGGCCACGCCCTCGGGCGTGACGAGAGTCCACGACCGGTGCGCGCCCGCCAGAACGAACACCTGCCAGAACGTGTCGGACGGGTCCTTGAGATCGCCCATCGGCACGATCGCCCAGGCTGAAGCGCCCGACACGCCCTCGGTCGTCGCCCCCTGCCCCGACGTGTCGGCGGCGGTCGCCAATGGGATATGGAGTGCCGCCGACTGGGCCGCCGTCGGCCGGGCGGTCGCTGCCCCGGCGCCACAGCCGCACAGCACGATGCCGGCGAGGATGAGAGAGACGCCCCGCGTCGGGGCGACCACGGCGCGCCTCACGGGTTTGTCAGCAGGCGTTGGACTGTGCCCGCGAGCACGTAGGCAAAAGACGCCTCGCTGGCGGCGCTCGCCGGCCCGGGAGAGGCGTTGAGCCGGTAGCGTTCGGTGCCCTCGGGGTCGATGACAAAGACCCGATAGTTGTTGGCGACCATGGAGCCCGCTGCCCCGACGCGGACCTCGATGCCGTACGACCTCCAGACGGGCGTGATACTGCGCATCGACCCGCTCAGGAACAGCCAGTTGCGCAGGCCGGCCAGGCCCTCGGCGGCATCGAAGCCTTGCAAGGTCGTCGGAGAGCGGTAGAAGGGGTTCGTCACCACCGCCACGAACTCGACCTGGCCACTCTCCGCCGACAGGAGCACAGACGACTGCCGCAGCTCCTGGGCGAGAACCGGGCTAGCGAGGGTGCCGACCGGGTCGAGGAACGTGAGCACGACGACGTTGCCCCGCAGGCGCCTGAGGCTGACGAGCTTGCCCGTCTGGTCACGCAAGACGAAATTCGGTGCCGCGACGTCGAGACGGCTCGGCGAGCCGTCCATCGCCTGGTACACGATGGGGTCGGCCTTGCCCTCGAGGGAAGCGGCCGCCATCGGGGCGGCGCCGAGGAACACGACCACGACCGCGCCCAGAGCCGCCAGCACGCGAAAGGCGTACACCGGCCGGGCTCGTACCCGTTGCCGCCACGTGGGGGCAGGTTCAGGCGGAGGAGGGTCGGAGAGCCAGCCGAGGTCGGGCTCGAGGTTGACCGGCAGCTCGAGCTCGGGCGAAAGCACCTCGCGGGCGACGGAGGTCCGCGTGAGGGCCACGTAGCCGGCGACGATCACGACCAGCATCGGGATCATGCTGTTCGGATCCGTGCCCGTCCCCCCGAAGAAACCCAGGTCCTCCACCAGCACCCAATCCGCCAAGCCCACCACGACGGACGCCACGACCGCCGAGCGCACGACCGTGGTCCGGCGGGACATGAACGCAAGACCGATCACAGCCAGCACGACGACCACGAAGAGATTGAGAGCGAAACCGTGGGCGGCGGCGAAGGCGCCGAAGGAAGTCACCCACGAGGCGACGTACCGGGGCTGTGGCGTCGCGGCCATCGTGCTCAGCCTGCTCGTGAGCACCCCGGCGTTCCCGCCGGGCGTCAGCCTCCCTTGCCAGAACCCGCGCCCCGGCCAGGCCTGCACGACGGCCATGACCACGAAGAAGATGGCCATCGTCCGCAGGATCACGCGGCCCAGCTGGCCCGTGCGCCAGCGATGCTCGTCGCAGACGAGGAGGGCGCCGGCGAAGCAGTAGAGCAGCACCGCCCCGGGCGCGCCGAACATCCAGCTGACGCCGGGGACGAACAGGCCACCGAGGACCTCGCCGAACACCCAGACGACGAGTCCCCAGGCCAGGCTGGCACCACCGGCGGCTCTCGACCAAAAGCCGCGGGGTGCCACGAGCAGCCAGAGACCGAGCCCCAGCTCGATCCACACGGCAGCGGTGCTGGCAACGATCGGGTGGTCGCTCCAGAGGGTCAGGCCGAAGTTCGCGATGTGCTGCACCCAGGTGGGCGAGGCGGCCGCCGTTGGGGCGATGACTCTGGCGGTCATGCCGAGAGGCATGGAGCTCTGGCCTTGGAGCATCCCGTCGAATACCCAGAGCAGCCCGAAGCCGATCCGCAGGAAGCGACGACCGCTCGGCTCGGGATCGGCCCAGGCCTCCTGCCTCGCCACGTGGCTGGACGGACCAACGAGACCGTTCAGGGCGCCGGCTCCTCTGGTGGCTCCTGCGGTGGTGGCGCCGAAACTGGACGTGCGCACGTCGGCGGCGTTGCGGAGCTGGGCGGCGCGCAGGACGCTCCAGGCGAGCGCGAGCACCACAAGGATGACCACGACGACGAGCGCCTGGTGCAAGAGGGCGGCCTGAAAGGCGGACACGATGACAGAGTTGGCCGGTGCTACCCCGCTGCTCATCCCCGGCAACCTGAATCGACTCCCCGAATCTGCCCAGCTGCCCGCCGGCCTAGCTGGACGATGCACCACCGCCGAACAGCGTCGGTCCCCCTTTCCGCCGCAGCTCGCGAGCCCGCCTTTACTGACCCACAACGCTACCTGAACTTCGCCCCGCTGCTCGTCCATCTGGGCAAGGTGGGGCCTGCATGACCTCCACGAATGCCTCGAGCCGACGGAGTGCACGCTCCCCGCGGAAATGCGTAAGGCTGTGGTCGTGACGACGGCACCGCTACCGGCGGACAGCCAGGAGCCGGAGGAGAGCGATGAGATTGCTCAACGACCCGGTGCCTTGCCGCATACGGTGGCGGCGATCACTCCGGGCGCCGCTCGGAAACGCTACCGGCCACGGATCGACTACGAGCTGATCGCCTGTGGCCTGCATGGCCACGTCATCGTCGGCCAGGACGTCGCCGAGGTCCGTCCGGCCGATGCCGACGTCCTCCGCGATTACGGCGGGCTCCGTTGGCATCGCTGCCTGCGTTGCGACGCCTGGATCGTGCAGGAAGCGCCCGCGAAGCCCACGAGCCAGTACCTGCCCGCCATCGTCGAGCTCGACATCCCCGTAAGGGGTCGCCGGCTGCGGGACCGGTACGTGCTCCGGTTGATCGTGCTCGAGCGGCTGCTGCACGCCCTCGTCTTCGCCGCTTTGGCGGCGGCGATCTTCGCCTTTGCCACCAACGCCGATCATCTGCAGCACATCTGGAAGAAGATCCTCACCGGCCTGCAGCCGTATTCGGGCTCGTGGATCGTGCAGGATGTGAACAAGCTGTTCGCCCTCAGCCACCTGAAGCTCTACCTGTTCGGCGTCGCCGCCTCGGCCTACGTGGCCATCCTCCTCATCGAGTGCGTCGGCCTCTGGAGCGCCAAGCGCTGGGCCGAGTACCTCACGTTCGTCGAGTTGGCCTTGTTCGTGCCCTTCGAGCTCTACGAGCTCGCCAACTCGATCACTCCGCTCAAGGTGGCCACCCTCGTCCTCAACCTTGCCATCCTCCTCTACCTGCTGCTCGTGCACCGCTTGTTCGGCGTACGCGGAGGGGTAAGGGCCGCCAGAGCCGCCTACGGCGACGAGGGCTGACGCCGCGGGCTGACGCCAAGTCAGGTGACGAGGCGGCGTTTGGAGTAGGGCGCAGCCTCGTACTCCCGGGCCGACACGACCTCTGCAAGGGCCTCCACGGCGTCGAAGACATCACTGAAGCGGAGGTACAAGGGAGCGAAGCCGAAGCGGCAAAGATCAGGCGCCCGGAAGTCGCCCACGACTCCCCGGGCGATGAGCGCCTGCACGATGGGGTAGCCGTGCGGGTGTCGCAGTGAGACCTGCGAGGCGCGCCGCTCCGGTTCGCGAGGAGAGGCCAGCTCGAGCTCATCACCGAGGCGTTCGCTCACCGCCTGCACGAACAGCTCGCCCAGGGCAACAGACTTCGCCCGTGCCGCTTCCATCGTCACGCCCTCCCAGGCATCCAGGGCGACGTCGAGGGCAGAGATCCCGAGGACTGACGGTGACGACGTTACAAAGCGCTGCACGCCGGCGGCAGGGCGAAACGTCGTCGTGAACGCAAAGGGCGCCTCGTGGCCGAGCCAGCCCGGGAGCGGGTTCTCGAGGAGCTCCTGCAGCTCCCGGCGGACGTACACGAAGGCCGGAGCGCCCGGGCCGGCGTTCAGGTACTTGTAGGAGCAGCCGACGGCGAGATCGACACCGTCGCGCTCGCACTCGACCACGACGGCACCCGCCGAGTGGCACAGGTCCCAGACCGTGAGGGCGCCGACCTGGTGGGCCGCCTTCGTCAAGGGCGCCATCTCCAACATGGCGCCGGTGCGGAAGTCGACGTGGGTGAGCATGAGCACGGCGACGGTCTCGTCCAAGGACTCGACGATGGTGTGGGGCTCGGCGTAGCGCACCTCGACGTCGCCAAAAAGACGGGCGACGCCTTCGGCGGCGTACAGGTCCGAGGGAAAATTCGCCGCCGTCGTGAGGATCACGCGCCTGCCCGCACGCGCCCGCAGCGCCGCACCGAGGAGCTTGACGAGAGCGATCGTGGTCGTGTCGACCACGACGACCTCGCCCGCGCGGGCCCCGATGAGACGGGCGAGCTTGTCGCCCACGTGGCTGGGTGCGGACATCCACTTGTCCCAGCTGCCGACGAGGCCACCGCCCCATTCGCACTCGATCACCTCGGCCAGGCGGGCAGGCACGGCCTTGGGGAGCACACCGAGCGAATTACCGTCGAGGTAGACGAGGCCCTCAGGCACGAGGAACCGGTCCCGCACCGCCCGGAGCGGATCCGCCCGATCCAGCGCCTCACAGCGCTCCCGCGTCCACGAGCAGCTCACAGGATCGACCGCAACTGCCGGGGGAGCGCCTCATCGCCGGCGCCTGCGGGAAGAGGTCGCTGCCGGCGGAGCAGCCCATCGATGGGGAGATACGCCCTGCGGTCCGTTCCTGCCATCGCCGCGGAGACTACTCCGGCGCTTGGCCACGGCTCCCCCGGCCGTGGCACCATGAGCGGCTGCACCATTGAACGGCCGAACAGTTCCCGAGGGGAAGCCGACGAGACGCAGGCAGGAGGACAGGGATGCCGGTCACCGTCCCCGAGCGGGCGCAGGTCGTGATCATCGGCGGTGGCATCATCGGCCTCTCGACCGCCTACCACCTCGCCAAGCACGGCTGCAGCGACGTCCTCGTCCTCGAGCGTCATCAACTGACCTCAGGGACCACGTGGCACGCCGCCGGCCTCATCACCTCCGCCGGCATGACGGACGAAGCCTCCTTGACCATGAGCATCTACTCGCGCGAGTTGTACGCTCGCCTCGAGTCCGAGACGGGCCTCTCCACCGGCTTTCGCCGCTGTGGCCACCTGCACGTCGCCACGACCCCGACGAGGGTCGAGGCGATGCAGCGGGAGGCTGCCTACGCCAAGCGTTTCGGGCAGGAGTCGCACGAGCTCGGCCCGGCAGAGATCGCCGAGCTGTGGCCGCTGGCCGATACGTCCGATCTGCTGCGGGGTTTCTTTGTCCCGAAGGAGGGACGCGCCGACCCCCACGACGTCGCCATGTCGCTCGCAAAGGGAGCACGTCAGGGCGGGGTGAAGATCATAGAAGGCTTGCCGGTGACCGGCGTGACGACGCTGGGTGATCGCGTGACGGGGGTTCTGACCGCCGAGGGCGCCATCGAGGCCGAGACCGTCGTACTGTCGGCAGGAATCTGGAGTCGTCAGCTCGGGGACGCCATGGGCGTGCGCATTCCCCTGCAAGCGGCCGAGCACTACTACCTCATCACCGAGCCGATCGAGGGTGTGCGGGCCGACCTTCCCGTGCTCGAGGACCCCTCGACCTACGGCTACTTCCGCGAGGAGACGGGGGGCCTTCTCGTGGGTCTGTTCGAACCGAAGGCGGCCGCCTGGAAGCCGGAAGGCGTGCCGGAGGACTTCGCCTTCGGCGAGATCGAG
>DASPSK010000028.1:0-16264 GCA_035623975.1 Acidimicrobiales bacterium
GGAGGAGGCCCTCGCCCTGCGCGCCGCCCACATCCCCTTCGAGGTCGTCCCGGGGGTCTCCGCCGTCAACGGGGTGACTGCCTATGCGGGCATACCCCTCACCCACCGGGGACTCTCGCCCGCCTTCACCGTCGTCACCGGGCACGGCGCCGACGCCACGGCCTCAGGCGGTCCCGTTCCGGTGGACTGGGATGCCCTCGGCAAGGTCGGAGGCACCATCGTCATCCTCATGGGCGTCGAGCACCGGGCGGAGATCTCCGCCCGTCTCATCGCCGCCGGGCGTAAGCCGTCCGAGCCGGTCGCCGTAATCGAGAAGGGCACGCTCGCGTCGCAAACGACGACGCGCACGACCCTCGGAGCCCTCGGCGAGGCAGTCGTGGGCGCGCCGGCCACCGTCGTCGTGGGCGAGGTCGCCGGCCTCGACCTCGCCTGGTTCACCTCGCGGCCCCTTTTCGGCTGGCGTATCGCCGTCACGCGGACGAGGGAGCAGGCACCTCAGCTGTCGGCCGCCCTCGCCGAGGCCGGGGCGGAGCCCATCGAGGTGCCCACGATCGCCGTCGTCGACCCGCTCGACGGGGGCGATCGCTTGCGGGCTGCCGCCGGGCAGCTGGCGTCGTACTCCTGGGTGGTGTTCACGTCCGCGAACGCCGTCGCCCGCCTGTTCGCTGAGATCGCCGACGCCCGCGCATTCGGGCGGGCCAAGGTGGCGGCGATCGGCGACGCCACGGCGCGGGCGCTGGCGGACCGGGGGATCGTGCCCGATCTCGTGCCCGGCGAGTTCGTCTCCGAGGCGCTCGCCGAAGCCTTCCCGCCGCCGAGCCCCGCAGAGGGAGCCGTCTGCGCCCGTGTGCTGCTTCCCCGCGCCGCCCTCGCCCGGGACGTCCTTCCTCGGGCCCTCGAGGCCAAGGGCTACGACGTCGACGTCGTGAAGGCCTACCGCACGGTCCGCCCGGAGCCGGGTCCCGACCTGCTCGCGTCTGTCGCCACGGCCGAGGCGGTGACGTTCACCTCCTCCTCGACAGTGACGGGTTGGCTGGAGCTCTTCGGCGCCGCCCGCGTGCCCCCCGTGGTGGGTTGCATCGGGCCCATCACGGCGGCGACGGCCCGCGAGGCCGGCCTCGCCGTGAGCTTCGAAGCAGAGGAGCACTCCATCCCGGGGCTCGTGGCGGCGTTCGTGCGCTACGCCGCCAGCGCCGGTCGACCGGCGGGCTGACCTCGGCTCCTTGGCGGCCTAAAGTCCGAGCATGTCCTCGCAGGCGTTCGACCCACCGGCCGGATCGGCGTCGCCGAGGTCGGCAGCGGCGCCGGACCGAACCGGCTTCCCGGCCCGCCGTATGCGGAGGTTGCGGCGCACTCCCGCGCTGCGGCGTCTCGTGGCCGAAACGGTCCTCACGCCCGACGATCTCGTCGCCCCGCTCTTTGTCCGCGAGGCGATCAACGAGCCCAGGCCGATCCCTTCGCTGCCGGGCGCAGTACAGCACACGCTCGACTCCGTCGTGCTCGAGGCGAAACGGCTCGCGTCCCTCGGCGTGCCCGCCCTCATCCTCTTCGGCGTGCCCGCCGCGAAGGACGCAACCGGCTCGCAGGCTTCCGACCCGGACGGCATCGTGCAGCGCGCCTTGTCAGCAACGCGCGGCGCCGTCGGTGACGACGTCGTCATCATGGCGGACCTCTGCCTCGACGAGTACACCGATCACGGGCATTGCGGGATCGTCCGCCCAGACGGCAGCGTCGACAACGATGCCACGCTCGATCGCTACGCCGAAGTGGCCATCGCCCAAGCCCGTGCCGGCGCCGAGGTGGTGGCGCCGAGCGGGATGATGGACGGCCAGGTGGCTGCCATCCGCGGCGCTCTCGACGGCGCCGGGTTCGCTCAGACGGCCATCCTCGCCTACGCCGCCAAGTACGCCTCCGCCCTCTACGGGCCGTTTCGCGACGCCGTCGACGTGACGATCGCCGACGGGGGCGACCGTCGCGGCTACCAGCAGGATCCACGCAACGGGCGGGAGGCGCTCGTCGAAGTCAACCTCGACATCGCCGAGGGCGCCGACATGGTGATGGTGAAGCCGGCGCTCGCCTATCTCGATGTGATCGCGGCGGTGCGGGCGGCCGTCGCTGTGCCGGTGGCCGCTTATCACGTGAGCGGTGAGTACGCCATGGTGAAGGCGGCGGCCGAGCGCGGCTGGATCGACGGGCCAGCCGTCGCCCTCGAGCATCTCGGAGCGATCAAGCGGGCTGGGGCGTCGTTCATCCTCACGTACTTCGCGGCTGAGGTGGCCGAGGCGCTCGGTGCCTGAGGAGTTGTTCGCCCGCGCCTGCCGGGTGATCCCGGGGGGCGTCAACTCGCCCGTGCGGGCGTTTCGCTCCGTCGGGGGCACGCCGTACTTCGTGGAGCGCGCCAAGGGCGCCTTCGTCACGGACACCGATGGCAACAACTACCTGGATTACGTGCAGTCCTGGGGGGCTTCCATCCTCGGTCACGCCGATGCAGGCGTGCTCGCGGCGATCGCCGCCGCGGCCGAGCGCGGCACGACCTTCGGCGCTCCCACGGAGGCCGAGGTGCGGTTGGCCGAGTCCCTCGTCTCCGCCGTCGGCGGCCTCGACCTCGTCCGCCTCGTGTCCTCGGGCACCGAAGCGACGATGACGGCGGTTCGGGTGGCGCGTGGCGCCACCGGGCGGGACCGCGTCGTCAAGTTCGCCGGCTGTTACCACGGCCACTCCGACGCTCTCCTCGCCGAAGGGGGCAGCGGCGTGGCGACGCTCGGCCTGGCCGGATCCGCTGGCGTGCCGGCGGGCGCCGTCGCCGACACGGTCGTGGCGCCCTACAACGTCGTGCCGCTTCTCGACGACACCGTCGCCTGCGTCATCGTGGAACCGGTGGCGGCCAACATGGGGCTTGTCCCTCCGGTTGACGGCTTCCTCGCCGGCCTGCGGGCAGCCTGCGACGAGGTGGGCGCCCTCCTCATCTTCGACGAGGTCATCACCGGGTTCCGCCTCGCCCGCGGCAGCGTCGCCGATCTGATCGGCGTCCGGCCGGACATGTGGACCTTCGGCAAGGTGATCGGCGGGGGCTTGCCCCTGGCGGCCGTGGGTGGCCGGGCCGAGGTCATGGAGCAGCTGGCTCCGCTCGGGCCCGTCTATCAGGCGGGCACGCTCTCGGGGAACCCCCTCGCCACCGCAGCCGGGCTGGAAGTGCTCGAACGCCTCGAGCCGGAGCGCTTCGAGGAGCTGTCGGCGAGCGTCAGCCGGTTGGCGGCAGGCTTGGGCGAGGCGATCTCCTCGGCCGGTCTGGCGGTGAAGGTCCCGCAGGTGCGGACCCTGTTCGCCGTGTTCTTCTCGGACGCGTCCGTGCTCGACTACGACGGCGCCAAGGCGGCCGCCTCCAACGGCCTCTACGCCAGGTTCTTCCACGCCATGTTGGACCGGGGGGTGGCACTGGCGCCGAGCGCCTACGAGGTGGGTTTCTGTTCGTTGGCGCACACGGAGGCGGACATCGACCGCACGCTCCAGGCGGCCGCCGAGGCGGCGAAGGAGGTAGCGGCGACGGCGTGATGGACGGTGCCGGCCGCGGCGGCCGCTTGGAATCCGCCGGCTTGGAAACCGGAGGCGATCTCCTCAGGGACGCGCGCGAGCATGCTTCAGTGCGCCCTCATGACGTCGGCGGACTGGCGGGTTTCGGGCCGGTGAGTCCGCACGAGGATGATGAGGCCTTCCATGCCGATTGGGAGGCTCGGGTGTTCGCCCTCAACGAAGTGCTTCGCCGCCGCGGCACCTACAGCACCGACGAGTTCCGGGACGCCATCGAGCAGATGTCCGAGGAGGACTACTTCGGTTCCAGCTACTACGAGCGCTGGCTGCACGCCATCACGACCCTGTTGATCGACAAGGGAATCCTCACGGCAGAGGCCGCCAGGTGTGAGTGACCCCGGTTCGCAGCTCCTCGCCCCCGGAGCGCTCGTTCGCTGTCGGCCCCAGGATCCGAACCGGCACCACCGCGCACCCCGCTACGTGCAAGGTCACGTGGGTGAGGTGGTCGAGTATCGTGGCTCCCAGCCGCTGCCGGACGAGGTCGTGGCGAGCCGAGGTGCGACGAGGCTCATGGTGCCCGTCTACGGGGTGCGCTTTGTCGCCGCCGAGCTGTGGGGCGGGGGCGACCACTCCGTCACGCTCGACCTCTGGTCGTCCTACCTCGAGCCCGAGACGAACCCGTGAGTGCAGAGCCCGACGGCGTCGGTGTCGCTGCCCGAGTCCGGCGACTCGAACAGGCGGTGATTGACGCCGGGCTGACGAGCGACGAGGAGCTCGATTCCGTCCTCGAGGGCTTCCTCGCCAGGGCCAAGCCCATCAACGGCGCCCGCCTCATTGCCCGGGCGTGGAACGACGAGGAGTTTCGCCGCCACCTGCTGGGCGACGCCGGCTCAGCCATCGAGGAGATGGGCCTGCCCTCGCTGTCGGTCCTGCGCGTGGTCGAGAACACGGAGGTCGTCCACAACGTCGTGGTGTGCACGCTGTGCTCGTGCTAGCCCGTCGGGCTGCTCGGGCCTTCGCCTTCGTGGTACAAGAGCGAGGCCTATAGGGCCCGGGTCGTTCGGGGCCCCCGGGCGGTGCTGGCGGAGTTCGGGCTCGAGCTCGATCCCTCCGTGGAGATACGCGTGTGGGACGCGAGCGCCGAGGCGCGCTACCTCGTCCTCCCCCGGCGGCCGGCGGGGACGGAGGCCTGCAACGAGGAGGAGCTGGCGGTGCTCGTGACCCGGGCGGGCATGATCGGGACCGCCGCCGTCTGAACGCTTGCCCCCGCCCTTGCGGGAGTCCCGGCCGATCTGTGTGCCGAGGGCGACCGCAGGACGGGGTGTCAGCAGGACGGGGTCCCCGGTCCATTTGGGCAAGCAGATCGCGTGGGGGGCGCCGCAAGCGTCGTCGGCGGGGTCCCTGCCCGCCCTTGCGGGAGTCCCGGCCGATCTGTGTGCCGAGGGCGACCGCAGAACGGGGCCCCCGGTCCATTTGGGCAAGCAGATCGCGCCCGCCGCCCCCGCTGCGCCGGTCCCCTCCGGTCCCGCCCCCGCCGGTCCCGCCCCCGCCGGCCGCGGGGCGCTACAGCTGGGGCCAGCCGGCCGGTGCGGAGCGGCCCCGTCGGCGGTCGCGGGCCTCGGACAGCCGGACGAGTCCGCGGTAGAGCGCCTCCGAGCCGACGCGCCGGTCCGGGCGGTTCAGGTTCGCCATGATCCGGAGGACGCCCTTCATGACCGGAGGCACGTACATGCCGGCGGCGACGAGAGCTCGCATGATCCTCGGATCCTCGATGACGCGCACGAACGCCTTGGCGATGGCGTAGTAGCGGGCGTACTCGTCGGCGAGGCGCCGCTCGTACTCGGCAAGGGTCGCGGCGACCTCCGCCTCGCTCGTGCAGGCAAGGGCGGCCGCCACGCTGTCGGCTGCCAGCCGGCCCGTCTCCCAGCCGTAGGCGATCCCCTCGCCGTTGAACGGGTTGATGGCGCCCATGGCATCACCGACGATGAGGTAGTCGCGCCCGACGCGGGGCCGGACCGAGAAGCTCATCGGCAAGCGGCCTCCCGTGGGTAGCGAGCAGGCTGTCGCTGGCGAGATGCACCACGATCTGGGGGCGAAGGCGACGAACTCCTCCATCAGCTTGCTCGTGTTGAGGCCTTTCCACCGCTCCGAGGTGGAGAGCAGGCCGATGCCGACGTTGACCCGTCCGTCCCCGAGGGGGAATATCCAGCCGTATCCGGGTACGACGTTGCCGTCCCTGTCGCGGATGTCGAGATGGGATTCGATGTAGCTGTCGTCGTGGCGGGGGGAGCGGAAGTAGCCGCGGATCGCCATCCCCTGCGGGTAGGTCTTGTCGCGGACGGATCCGAGGGCGCGGCCGAAGCGCGACAAGGAGCCGTCGGCGACGATGACGTATCGGGCACTCACCTCGGTCCTGGTTCCCCGGTCCTTGTCGACGACGATGGCCCCCCCGGCGCGCCTGCGATCGTCGCCACCGTCGCTCGGCTGCGCCGCCAGCGGCTCCACCGCCTCGGCACCCTGCCAGACGACGGCGCCCGCCTTCTCGGCGTGCTCGTTCACGAGCTCGTCGAGCTGGAAGCGCGTGATCGTGTAGCCGTAGGCGGGGAAGTCCGGGTGCTTCGGCCAGCGCATCTCGAGCTCCCGCCCGAAGGCGACAGAGCGGAGCCCGTCGTAGCGGTGGTTGCCGGCGAGCGCCCCTTCCAGCCCCATGTCCTGCAGCTGGCGCACCGATCGCGGCGTCAGGCCGTCACCGCAGGTCTTCTCGCGAGGGAAGTGCTTCTTCTCGACGCAGAGGACGTCGACACCCTGGCTGGCGAGCCAGTAGGCCGCCGCCGAACCGCTCGGGCCGCCGCCCACGACGAGCACGTCGCAGCGGTGCTCGCTCGGCCGGGGTGGGTGGAGTCCTTCGGGCTTCGCCACGCCTGCATGTTATGGGAGCGGTTCTCCGGCTCCAAGCAGGCGGAGGGTGGTAGCCTCCCGGCAAGGAGGGGCGAGCCCAGGGGGGTCACTCGTCGGCCTCGGTGGTCTTCTCTCGGCTGGCTCACCGTTGACACGGAGGGAGACAGAACAGAGATGACCGACGTGACGCCGCTTCCCATCGCAGAAACGAAGAGCCCTCCCGTCGGCGAAGTCGGCCGGGAGCACCGCCTTCCCCAAGGCGCCCTCGGACTGTTCGACATCTCCGCCGCCACGATGGCGAACGTCGCCCCGGCGATGAGCTTCTACTTTGGCTTCGGCTTTCTCGCCTTTACAGCCGGCGTCGCCTCGCCGCTCACCATCCTCGCTGCAGGCGTTGCCATCGCCTTTCTCGCCAACACGCTCTCGGAGTTCGCCAAAGTCATCCCGTCCACGGGCGGGTTCATCACCTTTGTCGGCAAGACCTTCGGTCCGACGAGCGCCGTCACGACCGCCTTGCTGGCCGGCCTCGGCTACATCACCGCCATGGCCTCGGTCATCGCCATCTCGGGCGGGTTTCTCTCGATCATCCTCAACTACTACTTCAAGTGGAACGTCCCCTGGGGCATCTTCACGGTGGTCCTCGTCGCCGCCTCCGTGGCGATGATGATCAAGGGCGTGTCGATCTCCACGAAGGTGGCGGGCACGTTCTTCAGCTTCGAGCTCGCCGTCCTCGTGATCGTCTCGATCGCGGCGCTCATCAAGGCGCCCCACCTGAACTTCACTCCGTTCGAGCCGAGCCACATCACGAAGGGCTTCAGCGGCCTCGCCGCCGGCTTCCCACTGGCGATCTACCTCTTCATCGGCTGGGAGAACTCGGCGGCCCTGGCGGAAGAGACCGACAACCCGCGCCACAACGTCCCCCGCGCCGTCTTCCTCTCGGCCGGCATCATGCTCGTGGCCTACCTGCTCTTCGCCTACTCGACGGTGAGCGGCTTCGGTTACAACGTCAACACCCTCTCCAGCGCGGCCATCCCCTTCATCACCGTCGCCCACAGCACGATCGGACTCTTCGTCCTCTTCGCCTACCTGGCGGGCATGACCTCGACGCTCGGGGCGCTCATCGCCGGCACGAACTCACAGGCGCGGCTCGTCTTCAACTCGGGACGCGAGGGCCTCCTCCCCGGCTGGGTGGGCAGGGTCCACAAGACGCGGCGCACGCCCGTGCACGCCATCGTCAGCTTCGTCGGGATCGCCCTTCTCATCATCGGGGGCTGGGCCGTCTTCGACCTCGCCCAGGGCAAGCACCTGCAGCTCAGTGCCGTCAACTTCTTCGCCGAGTCATCCACGATGGGGACGATCCTCGTGCTCCTCGTCTACCTGGCCGCCAACCTCGCCCTGCCCTTCTTCATCCGCAAGCACGGAACCGTGGCCTTCAACCCGTTGAAGCATGGCGTGCTGCCGGTGCTCGGGGCGGCCTCGATCGTCGTGCCGCTCTACTACCTCTCGAAACCCGGCCAGACCTCTCCCTACGACTGGTACCCCTACGTGGCTCTCGTGATCCTCGTGCTCTCGATCCTCTACGCCATCGTGCTCACGCGCCGGGACCCGTCCCTTGGCGAGCGGGTCGGCTCGATCATCGCCGACGAGTGAGCCCCTGTCCGCAGCGGCCTCGACGGCACCCCACTCCCCGAGGCCGCCGAACCTAGGAGCCGTGCGGGCGGTTCTTCTCGGGCCTGGCGCCGCCACCTCGGGGTGGGATCGCTTCCGCTGATGTGACCCGCCGCGAGGGTGCGTGGTAGAACCGACCGAGACATGGGCAGCCTGGACAGCTACCTCCCGATCTTTCTCCTCATCCTCGTCGGCATCGCCTTTGCGAGCCTCTCGTTCGTCGCGTCCAAGCTGCTGGCGCCGCAGCGGCCGACGGCCGCCAAGGAGGCGCCCTACGAGTGCGGCATCGAGCCGGCCCGCGAGCCGGCCAACCGCTTCCCCGTGCGCTTCTATCTCATCGCCATGATCTTCATCGTCTTCGACATCGAGGTGATCTTCCTCTTCCCGTGGGCCGTCGTGGAGAACCAGCTGGGGCGTTTCGGCTTGGTGGAGATCATCGTGTTCGCGGCCGCCGTCTTCATCTCGTTCATCTATCTGATCTCGAACAGTGCCCTCGACTGGGGGCCGGTGAAGCGAGTCAGGCCCATGACCTCTGACGCCATCCGTACGACGGGCTCGACGGTGCGCCGGGTGCCGCCGCCGGGCGGGCCCGGTCGGACAGGGGGAGCCGCGCCCGCGGTCACGGGCGGCGAGGAGGTCGAGGCACCCGCCGCCTCATCCGGCGGCGAGGCCGCTTGAGGCGGGCGAGACGATCATGGGTCTCGAGGACCTCCAGCACAACTTCCTCACGGGCCAGCTCGAAGAGCTCGTCAAGTGGGCGAGGCGCTCGAGCGTCTGGCCCGCCACCTTCGGGCTGGCCTGCTGCGCCATCGAGATGATGGCGGCGGGCGCCGCCGACTTCGACCTCGCCCGCTTCGGCATGGAGGTGTTCCGGGCCTCCCCCCGGCAAGCCGACCTCATGATCGTGGCCGGGCGGGTCTCCCAGAAGATGGCGCCGGTTCTGCGCCACGTCTACGACCAGATGGTCGAGCCAAAGTGGGTCATCTCCATGGGCGTGTGCGCCTCCAGCGGGGGAATGTTCAACAACTACGCCATCGTGCAGGGTGTCGACCAAATCGTCCCGGTGGACGTCTACGCTCCCGGCTGCCCGCCCAGCCCGCAAACCCTCATCCACGCGATCCTGACGCTGCACGAGAAGATCCGCACCGGCGAGCTGACGCGGCGGCCGGAGGAAGGTGTGGGCGAAGGCATCCACGTGGCCGAGCCCGTTCCCGGCTGGGTGCAGCCGCAAGCGTCGCCCGTCCACCTCGGGACGCCACGTTGAGCGGGGACGCCAAGGTGACCGAGCGTCCACCCGCTGAGCTCGACGCGAGCGAGGAGAGCGAACCCGAGGACGCCGGCGAACCCGGCGGCACCGAGGTGCCCTCCGCGCATGACCTCTTGTCGTTGCCGGCCCTTGCCGGCGTCGTCTCGGGGATCGTGCGCGGCCAGCTCGTCGTCCATCCGAGCCGGGAGTCCTACGTCGCCGTGGTCGACGCCCTACGGCGGGCCGGTTTCGCCCTCTGCTCCGACCTGTGTGCCGTCGACTACCTCCGGCACCTCGATCGCGAGGTACTGCCCGGCGTCGAGCCCGAGCGCTTCGAGGTGGTCGTCAACCTGACGTCGATCACGCGGGCGGAGCGACTCCGCATCCGGGTGCAGGTGCCCGAGCGCGACCCGAGGCTCCCGACGCTCTTCGGTGTCTATCCGGGCACCGAGGCGATGGAGCGCGAGGCCTACGACATGTTCGGGATCGTCTTCGACGGCCACCCGGACATGACGCGCATACTCATGCCCGACGACTGGGAAGGTCACCCGCTGCGCAAGGACTACAGCGTCGGTCGCGTCCCGGTGCAGTTCAAGGAAGCCCCGGGACCGCGATGAGCGAGCCGACCGCACCACCACCGGCCGGGCAGCCGACCGAGCCGGCCGAGGGCGACTGGGCGGAGCACGACTCGGCCGTCCTGCGCCTGCCCGACGGGCTCGTCTTCGACTCCGACGACCTCGACGTCGAGTTCGGCGAGGACGAGACGATGATCATCAACATGGGTCCCCAGCACCCGTCCACCCACGGTGTGCTGCGGATCATGATGGAGCTCGAAGGCGAGACGGTGCTTCGCTCCAAGCCGGTGATCGGGTACCTGCACACGGGCATGGAGAAAACGGGCGAGGAGCTCACCTACGTGCAGGGAGCCACGAACGTCACCCGCATGGACTACCTCTCGCCCCTCCACAACGAGCTCGTCTACTCGCTCGCCACAGAGGAGCTCCTCGGCATCGAGGTGCCGCCGCGGGCGACGTGGATCCGCATGCTCATGTGCGAGTTGAACCGGATCTCCTCCCATGTGATGTGGACCGCCACGAACGGCATGGACCTCGCCTCCACCTCGATGATGATCTACGGCTTCCGTGAGCGGGAGATGATCCTGTCGTTCTTCGAGAAGACGACCGGCCTGCGCATGAACCACGACTACATCCGCCCGGGCGGTGTCGCCGCCGACCTGCCCGACGGCTGGGAGGACGACGTGGCGGCGATCATCGACACGATCCCGGGCCGAGTGGACGAGTACGACGAGCTCTTGACGGGCCAGCCGATCTTCCGGGAACGCTGCGAGGGCGTGGGCATCATCAGCCCCGAGGTGGCCCTCGCCCTCGGTGCCACCGGACCTATCCTGCGGGCATCCGGCGTGGCCTGGGATCTCCGCCAGGCGATGCCGTACCTGTACTACGACCAGGTGGACTTCGACGTCATCGCCGGCACGGTGGGCGACACCTTCGACCGTTATGCCGTCCGCCTGAACGAGATACGCGAATCGTGCCGGATCGTCGCCCAGATCCTCGACAAGCTCCCGCCGGGTGACTACCGCTCGCAGGACAAGAAGGTGACCCCTCCACCGCGGGCCCGCATCGACGAGTCGATGGAGGCCCTGATCCACCATTTCAAGATCTTCACGCGTGGCTTCGAGGTACCGGCAGGCGAGGCCTACGCGGCGGTGGAGTCACCTCGCGGCGAGCTCGGCTGCTACCTGGTCTCCGACGGCACGAACAAGCCGTATCGCCTGCACGTGCGGGCGCCCAGCTTCGTCAACCTGCAGTCGCTCCCCGCCTTGCTGCGGGGCGGGCTCATCGCCGATGCCATCGCCATCATCTCCTCGGTCGATCCGGTCATGGGGGAGGTGGACCGGTGACGGCCGACGAAGGCCTCAGCAGCTTGAGCCTCGCGCGAGCCGAGGCGATCGTCGCCTGCTACCCCGAGCGGCGATCCGCCCTCATCCCGCTGTGCCACCTCGCTCAATCCGAGCACGGGTACCTCACGGCCGCCGCCATGGAGGACATCGCCGGGCTTGTGGGCTGCTCGCCGGCGGAGGTGCGCGGCACGGCCAGCTTCTACGACATGCTCCACCTCGAGCCCGTCGGGCGCTACGTCTTCGCCGTCTGCACGAACATCGCCTGCATGCTGGCGGGCGCCTACGAGATCCTCTCGCACGCCGAGCGCCGCCTCGGCATCCGCGTCGGCCAGAGCACTGCGGACGAGATGTTCACCCTCGAGGAGGCCGAGTGCCTCGCCGGCTGCGACAAGGCGGTGTGCGTGCAGGTGAACCATCGGTTCTTCGGCCCCATCGACGAAGATGCCTTCGACCGCCTCGTCGACGACCTGGCGGAGGGAAGGCTGGCCGACACCGTCCCACCACATGGCGTGCTCAGTCGGGTGAGCCGGACGATCGGGATGCCGGCCAAGGAGGCCAGGGAGGCGAAAGAGGCCAAGGAGGCCAAGGAGGCCAGGGAGGCAAGAGGCGCCGGCGGGGCGGGCGCAGCCGGGGCTGCCGGCGCTGCCGGCGGGAGCGGCTCGTGATCACCGATCACCCCCGCATCGTCACCTCGCGGGTGGCCTACGAAGACTCCTACACGCTCGAGCGGTTTCTCGCCACGGGTGGCTACGACGGCTTGCGCAAGGCGCTCTCCATGACCCCCGGGCAGGTGCACGACGAGGTCAACGCCGCCAGCCTGCTCGGACGTGGGGGTGCGGGCTTCCCGGCCGGCCGCAAGTGGTCGATGCGGCGCCCGGCGGAGACCACCTACCTCGTCGTCAACGGGGACGAGAGCGAACCGGCCACATTCAAGGACCACATGCTCATCGAGCGTGATCCCCACCAGATCATCGAGGGCGCCGTCATCGCCGCCTACGCCGTCGGAGCCGCCGCCGCCTTCATCTTCTGCCGGGGCGAGTTCGCCCTCGGCTACGAACGGTTGCTGCAGGCCTGCGACGAGGCCTACGGCCAGGGGATGCTCGGGAGCGACATCCTCGGGTCGGGTTTCTCTCTCGATCTCGTCATCCACCCTGGAGCCGGCGCCTACATCTGCGGAGACGAGACGGGGCTGCTAGAGAGTCTCGAGGGTAAGCGGGGGTTCCCGCGCATCAAGCCCCCGTACTTCCCCGCCGCCGCCGGCCTCTACGGCGAGCCGACGATCGTCAACAACGTCGAGACGGTGTCGAGCCTGCCCTGGATCGTGCTCAACGGCGGCGCCGCCTTCGCCGCCCTCGGCGAAGGCTCCTCGGCGGGCACGCGGCTGTTCGCCCTCTCCGGCCGAGTGGAGCGACCCGGCTGGTACGAGATCGAGATGTCGAAGACGACCTTCCGCGACCTCATCTACGACCCGTCGCTCGGCGGCGGCGTGCGCGGGGGGCGCGAGCTGAAGGCGTTCATCCCCGGGGGCGCCTCGGCCCCCTGGTTCTTCCCCGAGCACCTCGACATAGGGCTGGACCAGGACGCCGTCGGCAAGGCCGGCTCGATGCTGGGTTCCGGCTCGATCGTCGTCATGGACGACACGACCTGCGCCGTGCGGGCGGCCTGGCGGATCACGCGCTTTTTCGCCCGGGAGTCGTGCGGGCAGTGCACCCCCTGCCGGGAGGGGAGCGGCTGGGCCGAGAAGATCCTGCGGCGCATCGAGGACGGTTACGGGCGCGAGGAGGACCTCGACCTGTTGATGGACCTGTGCGACAACATCTCTCCCGGCTTGGGCTGGCCCCCGCAACAGACCACGATCTGCCCTCTCGGCCCCTCCATCCCGTCGTCGATCGTCTCGGGGATCTCACGCTTTCGTGACGAGTACCTCCTGCACGTCAAAGAGGGCGGCTGCCCGCTCGCGCCGGACGAGGTGCGCCGTGGTTGAGATCGTCCTCGACGGCCGCCCCGTGCAAGCAGCCGAGGGCGAGCTCATCATCGCGGCGGCCGAGCGCGCCGGCGTGTACATCCCGCGCTTTTGCTACCACCCCCGAATGAAGCCGGTGGGGATGTGCCGCATGTGCCTCGTCGAGGTCTCGGGGCCGCGGGGAGCTTCCCTGCAGCCGGCGTGCTTCCTGTCCGTCGCCGACGGCCAGGAGATCTCGACGACCTCGCCGGCGGCCCGCAAGGCGCAGGAGGGCGTCCTCGAGTTCCTCCTCGTGAACCACCCGCTCGACTGCCCGGTGTGCGACAAGGGAGGCGAGTGCCCCTTGCAGGACCAGGCCGTTTCCTACGGGCCGGGCGAGAGCCGCTTCATCGAGGAGAAACGCCACTGGGCCAAGCCCATCGCCCTCGGCCCCCTCACGCTCCTCGACCGGGAGCGCTGCATCCAGTGCGCCCGATGCACCCGCTTCGCCGAGGAGATCGCCGGTGAGCCGCTCATCGACTTCTACGAACGCGGCGAGCGCATCGAGGTGGCCGTCTTTCCGGAGCGGCCCTTCACGTCGTACTTCAGCGGCAACACCGTGCAGATCTGCCCCGTCGGCGCCCTCACCTCCGTGCCCTACCGCTTCAAGTCGCGGCCCTGGGATCTCGAGCAGGTCGAGTCCACCTGCACCTACTGCGCCGTCGGCTGCCGCCTGGCTGCGCAGTCGTCGGCAGGCTCGCTCGTGCGTTACCTCGGTATCGACTCCGAGCCGGTCAACCAGAGCTGGCTGTGCGATCGCGGCCGCTACGGCTACGAGGCGACCTCGAGCCCTGCGCGCCTGACGACACCGCTCCTCCGCCGCGACGGCGAGCTCGTGCCCGTCGGTTGGAACGAGGCGCTGCGCGTGGTGGCCGACCACCTCGGCAAGGTCCCGGGCGAGACCGTGGGGATCATCGGAGGTGCCCGGCTCGCCAACGAGGACGCCTACGCCTGGTCGAAGCTTGCCCGCAGTGTCATCGGCACCGACAACCTCGACGCCCAGCTCGGCGACGGCCTGCCGGCCGAGTTGGTGTGCTCGCTCCCGCGGGCGACCATCGAGGACACCTGCTCCGCCAAGGCGGTCGTCGTGCTGGCCGGGGACCTGCGTGAGGACCTGCCCGTGCTCTTCCTGCGGCTGCGGGCGGCGGCGGACCAGGCGGGCCTGCAGGTCATCGACTGCTCGCCCGTGCCGACGTCGCTCGCCGCCGTCGCCGCCACTTCGCTTGTCTATCGCCCGGGCGAGTCCGTCTCGCTCGCCCGCGGGCTCGTCGGGGCCGGGGCGGAGGTCCCCGCCGTCAGTCCTGCGCGCCTCGCCAAGGCACGCGACGTGCTCTCGGGCGCTCTCGAGAGCGCCCCGGACGGCAGCGGCATCGTCATCGTGCTCGGCCGGCCCTCGTTGACGGAATCGCCCGCCCAGCTGGCGGCGGCCGCCGAGGTGCTGGCCGATGCGTGGCCGGCGGCGCGGTTCCTGCCCGCCCTGCGACGAGCCAACGTCCTCGGAGCCCTCGACATGGGCTGTGCGCCTGGCATCCTGCCGGGTCGCGTCTCGCGGGCTGAAGGCGACGGGTGGTACCGCGCGAGCTGGGGCTCGCTGCCCGAGCATGAGGGCCTGGACACCGCCGCCATGCTGGAAGCGGCCACGAACGCCGACATCGGGACGCTTCTGCTCCTCGGCTCCGACCCTCTCTCGGACTTCCCCGACCGTCGCCTCGCCACGAAGGCGCTCGAGGCCGTTCCCTTCCTCGTTGCCGTCGACGCCCTCCCGAGCCCCTCGACGATGCTGGCCGACGTGGTGCTCCCCGTCGCCACCTCGATCGAGCGGGCGGGATCGACGACCAACATCGAGGGGAGGGTCACGCGCCTCAACCAGAAACTCGTGCCCCCCGGCCAGGCCCGTCCCGACTGGATCGTCGCCGTCGAGCTGGCCCGGCTCCTCGGCGGCGAGCTCGGTTTCGAGAGCGTCGACGAGATCTGGGAGGAGATCGAGGCGCTCGTTCCCTCCCATCGCGGCTGCACCCTGGCGGTCCTACTGGCTCCCTCGGCGGACGACGGGATCGTCCTGCCGCTGCCGCCGACGGCCGTGACGCCCCGTTCGCCCGAGCGCATCGACCCGATGGCCACCCCGGGGATCACCTCGGTGGAGGAGCAGGGAGCGCCCTTGTACACCGGCGCCGTCCTCGAGCCGGGGACACCCGAGGCCCCGCGCTCCAGCAGCCACTCCGGCAGCGACTCGCCGCCGAGCCGGCCAGGGCTCATGACGTTGCAGGCCGCCCATTTCCCCGCCCCGACCTCGCCGCCGCTCGACGGCTACGCCTTCCGCCTCGTCACGCGGCGATCGCTCTATGACCAGGGCACCCTCCTGCAAGCGTCCCCGTCGCTGGCGTCGCTCGTGCCGAGCCAGGCGCTCCGCCTGCGCCCGAAGGAGATGGAGCAGCTCGGCGTGCACGAGGGCGAGGACGTGCGCGTTCGCTCGCTCACGGGCGAGCTGATCGTGCCCGTCGTCGCCGACGACTCGTTGCCGGGAGGTGTGGCCGTGCTCCCCTTTGGCGTCGTCCCCGTCGACCAACCGAGTGTCGCCGACCTGCTGGACTGCGCGGCGATCGTCTCTCACGTGCGAGTGGAGACACTGGCGTAATGGGCGATCCCCTCTTCCTTCAGGGCGTCGACCTCGGCGTCTTTGTCATCGCCGTCGTCAAGGTCGTCGTCGCCTTTGCGGTGCTGCTCGTCTCGGTCATGTTGATGATCTGGTTCGAGCGCAAGGTCATCTCCGACATGCAGAACCGCATCGGGCCGAACCGTGCCGGCCCCTACGGCATCCTCCAGACGCTCGCCGACGGCATAAAGCTCTTCTTCAAAGAGGATCTGATGCCGACGCAGGCCGACCGCGTCGTCTTCAAGCTGGCGCCCTACCTGGCGCTGCTACCGGCGCTGCTGATCTTCACCATCGTCCCCGTCGGCGGCGTCGTCACGATCGCCCATCACATCGTCGAGCTGCAGGTCG
>DASPSK010000039.1:0-7188 GCA_035623975.1 Acidimicrobiales bacterium
GCCGGCCCGCGCGAGCACATGGACATCCTCGGCCTCGGCATGGCCGACGGCGCCGAGGTGCGCGTCCACCCGACAGGCAAGGCGGTCGTGCGCCTCTCGGTGCAGACCCAGGGGCAGGGCCACGAGACGACCTTCGCCCAGATCGTGGCAGAGCAGCTCGGCATCCCGCCGCTCGACATCGACGTCGTGCACGGTGACACCGACAACACGCCCTTCGGCCTCGGTACCTACGGCTCGCGCTCGACACCGGTCTCCGGCGCCGCCGTGGCCGTCGCCGCCCAGCGCGTGCGCGACAAGGCCCGCATCGTCGCCGCCGCCATGCTCGAGGTGTCGCCGGACGACCTCGAGTGGGAGAAGGGCCGCTTCTTCGTGAAGGGCGACCCGAGCGCCGCCAAGACGATCCAGGAGATCGCCCTCGGAGCTCACGGCACCGTGGAACTGCCCGAGGGCGTGGAGGGGCATCTCGACGCGGAGTGCGTCTACGACCCGCCGAACCTGACGTTTCCCTTCGGGGCCTACATTGCTGTCGTGGACGTGGACGCGGGCACGGGGGTGGTGAAAGTCCGGCGCTTCATCGCCGTGGACGACTGCGGACCGCGCATCAACCCGATGATCGTCGACGGTCAGATCCACGGCGGCCTCGCCGACGGCGTCGGCATGGCGCTCATGGAGGTGATCGCCTTCGACAAGGAGGGCAACTGCCTCGGCGGGTCGTTCATGGACTACCTCCTGCCAACCTCGCTCGAGTGCCCGAGCTGGGAGCTCGGCATGACGGTCACGCCCTCGCCCCATCACCCCATCGGGGTGAAGGGGATCGGCGAGTCCGCCACGGTCGGTTCGCCGGCGGCCATCGTCAACGCCGTCCTCGATGCCATCGGCGTGCGCAATGCCGACATGCCGCTCACTCCCGCCCAGGTCTGGCGGGCGATGCAGGGCAGTCCCTTCAGGACGGACCTCGCCATCGAATGAGTGACCTCGTGGGCGACTACGGGGGGGACCCCGCCGAACCGGCCGCAGTCGTGGGGTTCCCGCCGGCCTCCAACGCCGGAGTGCGCGCCCGGGCGACGGCGTTGCGCGGCCGGGGCATCCCCTTCGTCATGGCCACGGTCGTACGGGCGGAGCGCCCCACCTCCGCCAAGGCGGGTGACGTCGCCATCGTGCACGGGGACGGGAGGATCGAGGGTTTCGTCGGAGGGGAGTGCGCCGAGGCGAGCGTGCGGGTGGAGGCGCTCCGCGCCCTCGAGACGGCCGAGCCGGTCCTCCTGCGCATCTCCCCCGCGGCGGCTCCGCCCGAGGAGGCGGTCGCCGCCGAAGACGGCACCGTGACGGTCCACAACCCGTGCCTGTCCGGCGGAACGCTCGAGATCTTCCTCGAGCCCGAGATCCCGCCGCCCGTCATGGTCGTGCACGGCGAGTCCCCCATCGCGAGGGCTCTTGCCTCCCTCGCAGAGCCCGCCGGGTACGTCATCGAGCTCGCCGGCCCCCGGGCGAGCCCAGGGGAGGCCAACCTCGCGGACATCCTGCCGGGGGCTGCCGCCGTCGTCGTCGCCTCGCACGGCCGCAACGAGGAGGCCCTCCTCGAGAGCGCCGTGCGGGCGGGCGTCCCCTATATCGGCCTCGTCGCCTCGAGGCGGCGTGGGGCGGCCGTGCTCGAGCGGCTCGACCTCCCCGCGGAGGCCAAGTCCCGTATCCACACGCCCGCCGGCCTCGATCTCGGGGCCCGCGGCCCCCAGGAGATCGCCGTCTCGATCCTCGCCGAGATCATCGTCACCCGCCGCAGCCGCAACGCTGCCGGGGAGGACGCCCCGGCGGCCCCGCCCGGCGAGGGTGGGCGGGCCGAGGCGAAGCGCACAGGGGCCGTGGCGATCGACCCGGTGTGCGGGATGACGATCGCCGCCCTCGAGAGCACCCTGTCGGTCGAGCACGATTCCAAGCGGTACTTCTTCTGCGGTTCCGGCTGCAAGGAGGCATTCGTCTCGGACCCCGAAGGGCTGCTCGGCCTCTCGTGACCCGCCTCATCTCCGACGTCGAGGCGCTGACGGAGCGGCTCGACGAAGTCGACTACCTGGCCGATCGCGGGCTCGCCACCGCCCTCTACCTGGCAGTCGAACTGCCTCAACCGATCGTGCTCGAAGGTGAGGCCGGCGTCGGCAAGACCGAGGCGGCCAAGAGCCTCGCCCGCGTGCTCGACACTCCGCTCCTCCGCCTGCAGTGCTACGAGGGCATCGATGCCTCCGAGGCGCTCTACGAGTGGAACTACGCCCGCCAGCTGCTTGCCATCCGCGTGGCCGAGGCGCGCGGCGAGGCCGCGAACGAGCGCGGCCTCTTCACGCCCGAGTACCTCATCGCCCGGCCGCTCCTGCAGGCGATCGAGCACCCGGGGCCGCGGCCCGCCGTGCTCCTCGTGGACGAGATCGACCGGGCCGACGACGAATTCGAGGCGTTTCTCCTCGAGCTGCTGGCGGAGGACTCGGTGACGATCCCGGAGCTCGGCACCATCCGCGCCAGCTATCCACCCGTCGTCGTGCTCACCTCCAACCGCACCCGCGATCTCCACGACGCCCTCAAGCGGCGATGCCTGTACCACTGGATCGACTACCCGGACATCGCCCAGGCCGTGCGCATCGTCCGCCGGCGCGTGCCCGGAGCCGCCACGCCGATCGCCGACCAGGCGGCTGCGGCCGTCGCCCGCCTCCGGACCCTCGACGTGCAGAAACCTCCCGGCATCGCCGAGGTCATCGACTGGGTGGCGGCCCTCACGCTGCTCGGGGTGCGGGAGCTCGACGCCGAGTCGGCCGCCACGACGCTCGGTTCCGTGCTCAAGTACAGCGAGGATCTCGAGCTCGCCCGCAACCGCGGGCTCGGCTGGGTCGCCGTGGGCGACTGAGACGCCCTCGTCAGCGGCTGCGGCCGGTGCCGTCGTCGCGGGCGGCCGGCGCCGTCTTCATCGCCCCCGGCGTCCTCGTCAGCGGCTGCCGGCGATGGCCGTGGCGAGGTGCTCGAGGGCGGCCACGCTGTGACCACTCACGAGAAGATCGCAGTGGGGGAGGGCCGCCGCCATGCCGGCGGTGAGCGGTTCGTAGCGCGGGTCGGCGCTCCGGGGGTTCACCCAGATGATCCGGTAAGCGAGACGGCGGAGTCGGGCCATCTGCTCCCCGAGCATCCCCGGGTCGTCCCGTTCCCAGCCGTCGGACATGACGACGACGACGGCCCCCCGGGCCACGCCCCGCCGCCCGTAGGAATCGAGGAAGGATTTCACGGCCTCGCCGATGCGAGTGCCCCCTTGCCAATCGGGCGCGGCGGAGGCGGCGTGCCGCAGCGCCTTGGTGACGTCGCGATCCGACAGCGCCCTCGTCAGTCGGGTGAGACGGGTGGCGAAAGTGAAGACCTCGGCCCGCGAGGAGCCGGGCACCGAGGCGGCCGCATGGAGGAAGTGCACGTAGGCGAGGGCGTACGGCTCCATCGAGCCGGAGATGTCGCAGATCATCACGAGCCGCCGGGGAACCCGCCGCCGGCTCCGCCGCACGACCCGCCGGGGATCGCCGGCGCTGCGATGGATGTGGCGCAACGTCGCCCGCATGTCGAGCTCGTCACCGCGACGGTGCCGGCGGGAGCGTCGCCCCGGGCGGAGGGGCAGGGCGAGGCGGATATTGCGGAGGAGGCGCTGCAGTTCGGCCAGGTCGTGCGCGCCGAGCTCGGCAAAGTCCCGATGCGCCAGCCGTTCCTCCCTGCTCGCCAAGCCGATCGACACGTCTTGAGCAGCGGGCTCAGGTGGCGTGGCGGCGGCGGCTGGCAGCGGGGACCCGAACGATCGCCCCGGCCCGGGAGGCTCGCGGCCGGGCGGGCTCGTACGCCGGGGGGCGTCCGGCGGCCGGGAGGAGGGGAAGGGCGAGGCCCTCTCGTCACCGCGAAACTCGGCGCCGTCGACCAGCCCGCCGAAGACCTGACCGAAGACGGCATCGAAGGCCGGGATTTGGTCGTGACCCGTGACGAGGGTGGCCCTCGCCGTCCAGTACAGCTCTGTCCGCCCGAGCGGGCTCGTGACGTGAACCGCCCGGGCAAAGCGTCCCGCCTGCTCCGTCGTCACCATGACCCCAGCGCGCCGGAGCGCCTCGGAGAAACCCGCCGCCATGGCCGCCAGGTCGCTCATCTCGGCCGCGCCACCCTGTGACATCCCTCTCCTCGGTCTCGTCGGCGGGCACCGCCCCTGGCCATCGCTCCCCCCGGTCGCACACCGCTGGCGCCCGCTCGTGACCCTACCCTCGGGGCGATGCATCCCGTTGCCGGGCACATCTGAGCCGGCGGCCGGACGCGCGGATGGACGGACCCTGCCTCGCTGGCGCGAGAATCCATCCATGACCGGTTCTCCCCCCGCCCTCCCGCTTGTCCGGCACTTCATCGACGGCAAACCCTTCGACGGCGCCGGCGAGCGGTTCGGGGACGTCTACGACCCCGCCACGGGCGAGCTCACCAAGCGTGTCGCCTTTGCCTCCGCGGCCGACGTGGATCACGCCGTCGCGGCGGCCACGGCGGCGTTTGCCGACTGGCGCAACTCGTCGCTCGCCCGGCGCTCGAAGATCCTCTTCGCCTTCCGGGAGATCGTCGTCGAGCGGGCGGCCGAGCTGGCCGCCATCGTCACAGCCGAGCACGGCAAGGTCCTCTCCGACGCCCTCGGGGAGGTCAACCGGGCGATCGAGGTGGTCGAGTTCGCCTGCGGCATCCCCCACCTCTTGAAGGGCGGTTACTCCGAGGAGGTCTCCACCCAGGTGGACGTGTACTCGATCCGCCAGCCGCTCGGCGTCGTCGGCATCATCAGCCCCTTCAATTTCCCCGCCATGGTCCCGTGCTGGTTCTTCCCCGTCGCCATCGCCTGCGGCAACGCCGTCGTCGTGAAGCCGAGCGAGAAGGACCCGTCGCCCTCGGTGTGGTTCGCCGAGCGTTGGGCCGAAGCCGGCCTGCCCGAGGGCGTCTTCAACGTCGTCCACGGCGACAAGGTGGCGGTCGACCGGCTCCTCGAGCACCCCGGTGTGAAGGCCATCTCGTTCGTCGGCTCGACGCCGATCGCCCGCTACGTCTACGAGAACGGCACGCGGGCGGGCAAGCGCGTGCAGGCGCTCGGGGGCGCCAAGAACCACATGGTCGTCCTGCCGGACGCCGATCTCGACCTGGCGGCGGACGCGGCGGTGAACGCCGGTTTCGGCTCGGCGGGTGAGCGCTGCATGGCCATCTCCGCGCTCGTGGCCGTCGAGCCGGTGGCGGACGAGCTCGTCGCCAAGATCACCGAGCGGATGGCCGGCCTCAGGACCGGAGACGGCCGCCGGGAGGTGGACATGGGTCCCCTCGTGACGAGCGCCCACCGTGACAAGGTGGCCGCCTACCTCGACGCCGGCGTCGCCTCGGGCGCAGAGCTCGTCGTCGACGGGCGCACGACGCCCTTCGACGGGGCGCCAGGCGGTTACTGGCTCGGCCCGAGCCTCTTCGACAAGGTGACGGCGGACATGTCGATCTACACCGACGAGATCTTCGGTCCCGTCCTCTCGGTCGTGCGCGTTCCGAGCTACGAGGCCGCCCTCGAGCTCGTGAACGACAACCCGTACGGCAACGGGACCGCCATCTTCACGAACGACGGCGGGGCGGCGCGCCGCTTCCAGCACGAGGTTGAGGTCGGCATGGTCGGGGTCAACGTGCCCATCCCGGTGCCGGTCTCCTACTACTCCTTCGGCGGCTGGAAGAGCTCGCTGTTCGGCGACAGCCACGCGCATGGCACCGAGGGCGTGCACTTCTACACACGTGGCAAGGTCGTCACGAGCCGCTGGCTCGACCCGAGCCACGGTGGTATCAACCTCGGGTTCCCCCAGACCTCGTGAAGCCTCCAGCCCTCCAGATCAGACAAGGACAAACATGACCGTGACCGTCAGTACCGCCGAGGAAGGCGCCAAGATCTATGCCGCCGACCGCGCCCACGTGTTCCACTCGTGGGCTGCCCAGGAGCTCATCCATCCGATGGTCATCGCCGGGGCGGAGGGCTCCTACGTCTGGGACTACGACGGCCGGCGCTACCTGGACTTCTCCTGCCAGCTCGTCAACACCAACATCGGCCACCAGCACCCCAAGGTCGTCGCCGCCATCAAGGCGCAGGCCGACCGCCTCTGCACCGTGGCGCCGCAGCACGCCAACGACGTGCGCAGCGAGGCCGCCCGCCTCATCACCGAGCTCGCCCCGGACGGGCTCAACAAGGTGTTCTTCACGAACGCGGGAGCCGAGGCCATCGAGCACGCCACCCGCATGGCGCGCCTGCACACCGGCCGCATCAAGCTGCTCTCGGCCTACCGCTCCTACCACGGAGCCACGACGACGGCGATCAACCTGACGGGCGACCCGCGCCGCTTCGCCAACGACTACGGCAGCGCCGGCGTCGCCCACTTCTTCGGTCCCTTCCTCTACCGGTCGCCGTTCCACTCGAGCGACGAGCACGAGGAGGCCGCCCGCGCCCTCGAGCACCTCGAGCAGGTCGTCGAATTCGAAGGGCCCGCCACCATCGCCGCCATCGTCCTCGAGACGATCCCCGGGACCGCCGGCATCATGACGCCACCGCCGGGCTATCTCGCCGGCGTCCGGGAGATCTGCGACCGCCACGGCATCGTCTACATCGCCGACGAGGTGATGGCCGGCTTCGGCCGCACGGGCAAATGGTTCGCCTTCGAGAACTACGACGTCGTGCCCGACCTCATCACCTTTGCCAAGGGCGTGAACTCCGGTTACGTGCCGCTCGGCGGCGTCATCATCTCCGATGCCATCGCCGCCACCTTCGCACGGCGCGTCTACCCGGGCGGCCTCACGTACTCCGGCCACCCGCTCGCCTGCGCGGCGGCCGTGGCCACGATCAACGCCATGACCGAGGAGGGCATCGTCGAAAACGCCGCCCGCATCGGCAAGGAGGTGCTCCGACCGGGACTGGAAGAGCTGGCCGATCGCCATCCCTCTATCGGTGAGGTCCGCGGGCTCGGGGTGTTCTTCGCCCTCGATCTCGTGAAGGACCGGGCGACGAGAGAGCCCATCGCCCCCTACGGCGGCTCCAGCCCGGCGATGGACGAGCTCGTGATCGCCTGCAAGCAGCGGGGCCTGCTCCCGTTCACGAACTTCAACCGCTTGCACGTCGTGCCACCCTGCACACTGAGCGACGAGGAG
>DASPSK010000047.1:0-2906 GCA_035623975.1 Acidimicrobiales bacterium
TCTCCGAGACCCGAACGGGTCCTCGAGAGGAAGTGACAGCGGAGGGCTCCTGATTATGCCGAATAACTCCCGTCGGAGAACGCCTTGAACAGGGATGACCCCCTCAAACTCGGCATAACCGGGGACTCGGCATAATTCGAGTTATGCCGAATTCGGCATAGCGCCAAGTACGTCACCAAGAGTGCGAGCGACACCGGCGCCCTCGACCATCGCCTACGTGAAGGAGAGCTCGAGGTGCTGGAGCTGCCCGACCACCTCCACGCCATCGTCGAGTCCGCCTGGCGTCTCGGAGGCGATCCCGAACTCAGCCGGCTCCGCCGTTGGGCCCACGCGCTCGCCTACGGCGGCCACCTCATGACAAAGAGCCGGCGCTACTCGACGACGTTTCTGAAGCTACGGGCGGCCCGCCAGACCTGGCGGCTGGAAGAGGCCGGCCTCACGCCGCGGGACGAGAGCGCTCCGAAGCTGCGCTGGAGCTTCGAAGGCGTGGGTTACAAGTGCCGGATCGACGCCATCCTCGCCGCCACTGCCGCCGAGAACCGGCGAATGGCACGCAAGGTCTTCTACGACGCAGATGTTGAGTTCCTCGACGCGAAGGCGCTGTCATGACTGCGAGCAACTCGACTCGCGAGCTGCCGCTCCTCCTTGACGTCGCTGGACTGTCTGCACGGCTCGGCGTGACGGAACGACACGTGCGACGCCTCGTCGCTGAGCGGCGGATCCCCTTTGTGAAGGTGGGCAAGTTCGTGCGCTTCGACCCGTCCGCCATCGCAGGGTGGCTGGAGCGCGCCACCGTCGAACCGCGTCGGTGACACAGCGGTCGCGTAGGCTGAAGGCAGGGTCACCGTGATGCCGGCGGCGCCCGTCTCGTGTCCGACGACCGATCAGACGCCGGTTCCACAGTTCACCTCTCATGATGCGTTTCGTCACGGGACGCGGAAGGGGATCAGTGACCCATCTCTCCCGTAACCGTCTCAGGTCGACGCGTACAGTCCTCGACTCTCCCGCCCACGGCGCCTGATGGCTGCCGGTTCAAGGGGCGGGCGTGCACGGTCGAGCACGTTCGGTAACTCGCGCAAGCTCGGTTCGGGTCGCTACCAAGCGAGCTACTGGCACGAAGGCAAGCGGCATATCGCTCCGACGACCTTTCGAGCGAAGGCCGATGCCGATGCGTGGCTCGCCAGGGTTCGGACCGACATCGGGCTCGGTCGCTGGATCGATGCGAACGCAAGCCGGGAGCGCTTTGGCGACTACGCCCGACAATGGTTGGGCGATCGGCACGATCTCCGCCCGAGGACTCGAGAGTTGTACGAGTCCGAGTTGAGACGTCATGTTTTGCCGGCATTTGGGAAGCTGGCCCTGTCCCAGGTCACGACCGCCAAGGTGAGGACATGGAACGCAGAGCTGGCTGGCCGGGCGCCGGTGACCGCGGCCAAGTGTTACCGGCTGCTGAGGGCGATTCTCGCCACGGCGGTGGACGACGGCAAGCTCCACAGCAATCCCTGCACGATCAAGCGAGCCGGTCTCGAGCGAGCGCCGGAGCGGAGGATCCCCACGCTCGACCAACTCGACGCACTGGCGTCTGCATTGCCGGAGCGCTACCGGGCTCTCGTGTATACGGCCGCGTACGCAGGCCTGCGCTTTGGGGAATGTTCTGCTCTCCGGCGCGAACGGGTCGATCTCGTCCATGGCACCATCGCTGTCACCGAGCAAGCTCAACGTGTCAGTGGGCAAGGACGCATCATCGGTTTGCCGAAGAGCGATGCGGGCAAGAGGACCGTCGCCATGCCCGGTGCGCTCGTCAGCATGCTCGAGGATCACCTGACTCGCTTCGTCGATCCGGAGCCGGCGGCGCTCGTGTTCACGGGCGAGCACGGAGCCCCGCTCGAACGCTCGAACTGGTCGACTCGGTTCGCCAAAGCGCGCAAGGCTGCCGAGCTCGAAGAAGTTCGGTTTCACGATCTTCGTCACCTGGCGGGCACGATGGCAGCACAGACCGGAGCGACCACGCGAGAGCTCATGGCGCGTCTCGGCCATTCGAGCCCTCGCGCCGCCCTCACGTACCAGCACGCGACGGCGGAACGAGACCACGCCATCGCGGCCGGGCTCGATCTCCTCATCGCAGGGGCGAGGCCGGCCGGTCGACCCGTCGAGTCGCCTGCTCGCCAGACCGCCTCGCCAGGGCCGTCCTCGCCAGAATCCTTCGCGCACGCAGCGCGCACGACGCCGTGAACGGGATAATGGGCTGAAGCGAGTAATCGCCTCTGAGCAGGGCGTTCGCGGGGAGCGGGCGACGGGGATCGAACCCGCATAGCCAGCTTGGAAGGCTGGAGCTCTGCCATTGAGCTACGCCCGCGGAGCGCCGATCACGATAGCGGAGGATCCCGAGGGCGCCGGGGAGCATGCAGCCGTCGCCACCCGCCAACGCGCCGAGACCGGCTGCACTCAGCCGGCTCTGCCGTCTGTGCCCCCGGGCAGGATCCCAAGGTCACTTAAGAGGTTCACGCAGAAGGGGTTGAGCCCCCGAGTCCGCAGTTCGGCGGCGGTGTACCAGGCCGCCGCATCGACCTCGACGCCATCGGGACGAAGCGAGCCGCCAATGACGCGGGCCTCGAACACTGTGGCGACGTAGGCGACCCGGTCTCCGTTCGCGTAGGTCACCTCGAACCGCTCACCCCCCACGGCCGCCAGGATTGGTCCGAGCTCGATCTCGAGTCCCGTCTCCTCACGGCATTCGCGACGGGCTGCCATGGCAGGGGACTCGCCCAGCTCGACGGCCCCGCCGACCAATCCCCAGAGGCCGGTGTCCACGTGGCGCACGAGAAGAAGCCGTTCCTCGTTGTCGCGTGGAAGCACTACAGCGGCCGGCAACAGGATCAACCGGTCGCCGACAGAGTCCCGCAGTG
>DASPSK010000093.1:0-2967 GCA_035623975.1 Acidimicrobiales bacterium
TGAGATTCACCGTGAGCGAGCTGGCGCGGGGCTCGACGTACCAGCCGTTGGCGAAGCCGTCGATGAGGGTGGAGCCGCCGAGCGAGGCGCTCCCGATCTGCGCCCGCCAGCCGGCGTTGAGGCTCTCCCCGAGCACGAGCCAGAACGGGCCGGATGCGCCCGTCACGGCCAGGCGGGCGCTCGTGGCCGACGAAGCTACGAGGCGCACCGTCGGTGCCGCCAGGGCTGCGACACCACCGCCGGCGAGCGTCCCCGGCACCGGCCGCAGGTCGCCGTCGCTCAGCAACGGCTCGGCCGCCCCGCCCGCAGCCGAGTCGAACACGAGCCGGTCGAGGTCGAGACCGGTGAGCTTGCCCCACTGCGTCACGACGGCGTGGGTGCCGGCGCCGAGGTGGATGCCCCGCGCGTCCGGCCCGCAGCCCGAGACCTGCAGCCCGCCGAGATTCTCGGCCGTCCCGACCGTGCCCGTCACCTTCAGCCACACGGGTGAGCCGTCGATCGTCATGAGGTCGTCGCGGCATACCGCCGGGATGCGGGCGGCGGGGTTCTCGGGGCTGAAGTGCACGCCGGGCACGCCGATCGAGGCGATGGCGAAGGGGAGGACGATGGGTCGCTCCGAGTACCAGTCGATCGTGGTCTCCTGGCGGACCGCCTCGACGGTGAACCGGACGACGCTGCCGGTGACGGCCTTGAAGGAGACGGGCATGTCGGCGACGGCGTCGGGCCGGTCGACGTCGCGGACGGCGGGCAGGTGCACGAGGACGTTGCCGCCGTCGTTCGTCGTGATGCGCAGCTCCGTCGGGACCGAGTGCTCCCGATCCGCCAGCACCTGCAGGTTCAGGTGGTCGAAGGTGACGGTGTGGGTGAGGTTCGCCTGCATCCAGGCGCCGACCTGCGCCTTGGCGCCGAAACCGGGCCCCCAAAAGGTGGCAGGGTTGCTGTCAAAGGCGAAGACGGCCCGGGCGTTCAGGTCGCCGGGCAGACGCTCGTTCGAGCCGAGGACGGCTCCGCCGAAGACGTCCGGCCCGCCGAGGATGTCGTCGATGGCATTATCCGGGATGAGCGCCGAGATGCGGGCGGTGCCCCCGACCGAGAAGGTGCGGGCGGTCGGCAGCACGAAACTCCTCGACATGAACAGCTCCGGATCCGTCCTCGGCGGGATGGGGGAGACGCGGTCGCGCGTGAAGATGATCGAGAGGCGGTGGGAGAGCGACGCCGCCCCGAGGTCGGAGAGGAGATCGGACGGCATCTGCATGGTCTCGAAGATGTTGACGCCGGGGATCCCCACCTCGGCGAAGCCCACGCCGGAGGCGCCTTCGAGGCTCTTGCGTCCCCAGTTCGTCGCATCGATCGTGACGCGCAGCACCGAGAAGCTGCGGGTGGGCAAGTGGACGAGCTGGCCCGCCGAGGTGAGGGAGGCGCCCGTGAGCGCCGTCGTGAGGCTCTTGCCACCGTCGAAGGTGAGCGTCACCTTCGTGATCCAGCGGTTCGGCTGCTGCAGGTACGGCTGCACGAGGTCGATGACGTTCGTCGTGACGGGGTGGTCGAGGGAGACCTGCAGCCACTGGCCGCCCGCGAGCGAGAAGGCGGCCGTCGTCCAGGCGGTGTTGAGGTTGCCGTCGAAGGCCATGTAGGGCCGGTCCTCCGGGGTGAAGGCGACCGGGTTGCCGTACGACGAGGCCGAGACGTAATGCGCCTCCGCGTAGGTGGCGATCGTCTCGCTCGAGTTCGTGGCGGTGGCGAAGAGCTGCAACGGTTGCGCCGTCGGGTCGGGCGTCTGCGGCCCGGGTGCGGCCGGCAGCGTCTCGCCGATGTTGTCGTTCACGCTCGACCAGCGGCGGAGCTCCTTGCGGTTCGTGTCGGTGAGCACGAGGTCGGCGCCGGCGGGGATGGCCTCGCGCAGCAGCGCCGCGTGGCCGTCGAGCGAGCCGGCGTAGAAGATGGTGGGGTTGTCGGCGAGGAGGCCGGCGGCGGCCGCCGCCAGGATGCCGGCCCCGCTGCCGTCGAGCACGAGGGGTGCCGTCGCCGGCTCCGCCCGGTAGATGGGCCGGGCATCGCTCACCGGGAAGACGGCCACGGGCGGGGGCCAGGGGGCGTCCGCCGGTGTGGCGAGCGCCTGCTCGTCCAAGAGGGAGGCGTAGGCGGGCGCTTCGTTCGGCCGGGCGGGCCCGAACTCGAGCGGCTGGCCGACGCCCGCCGGCGGGGGGTCGAAGAGGGCCCAAGTGGGCCGGGGCGCCGGCGTGTTGTAGTGCCAGAAGGCGTAGTCGGACTCGAGCACGACGTCACCGGCGCTCAGCAGCCGGGCGATCGGCGCCAGGGTGGCCGGCTCGTACGTGCCCTGCTGCAGGGTGAGGTCGAAGGCGGAGAGGAGGTCGGCCGTGGCGGGGGAGCCGTCGATCAGCTGCTGACGCTGGATCGACGGCCTCGTCAGGATGCCGGGCCAGACGGGGTCGATCGTCGTCCCCCAGTCGTAGTCGGCGAAGTCGTCGCCCGGCTCGATGAGCACGCGGGTTGAGTCCCCCTGGGCGTCGAGGTACTTGGCCGCCGCGTAGAAGTACGACGGGATGTGCTCCGGGCGCTCGAAATGCGGGTCGACGGCCAGCCCGGTCATGAGCGGCCCCGCGTTCGCGACGGCGAGGCCGACGCAGAGCCCGGCGGGCCCGAGGGCCGTGTAGCGCAGCCGGGGGCGCCGGGCGGCGAGGCTGTTTGCCAGGGCGCCGATGCCGGCGCCGAGGAGGGCGGCGACCGCCAGGACGACGAGAGGCGTCGCCCGGTCGGTGGACCGCAGCGCGAAACCCGCCGTCGTCTCGGTCATGAACGCCTTCAACGCCGCCCCGACGAGCGAAGGCGCGTGGTAGGGGTGCGTGCCGACGGAGAGCACGAGACCGACGAGGCCGACGAAGGCGAAGTAAGCACGAGCCTTCCATCTGGTGACGACGGCGGCCACGAGACCGAGAGCGGGCAGGG
>DASPSK010000106.1:0-6810 GCA_035623975.1 Acidimicrobiales bacterium
TCTCCCTCTCGACGCGTGGTACATGTTCTCCAGACAGACGACGGGCAGGACGCGGACTCATCGGCTGCCAACGGGCTTGATGGGCAGTGGCAGCAGATGGGGCGAGCGTCATCGGCACGCTAACCTCACCGGGCCGCGGCGAATAGGGTGAGCGCGCGTCTCGGACACGACCGGGTACCGGAGGGGAGATCATGGCCGACGTCATCGTTGATGGAGACGAAGTCGTGGTGCGCCTGAGGACGGTGGAGAAGTTGGAGGGCGTGCACGGCGAGATCAGGGTGCCCCTTCACTCGGTTACGAGTGTGGAGGTACTCGACGACGCCATAGGTGCCGTCCACGGGTTCCGCGTCGGCACGGGCATACCCGGATCGGTCGCCATCGGCACGTTCACCTCCCGCGACGCCAAGATCTTCGCCGTCGTGCATCACGTCAGCCCACGCGGCGTCCGTGTGGATCTGGAAGGTGCTGCGTTCGACCAGCTGATCGTGGGCTGTGACGACCCCGAGGCGGTCGCGGCGGCACTACGACATCGAGGCTGAGCCCAGTTCGCGGTGCGCCTCGAATCGGCGCCCATCGAGAGAGACCGGCGTCATCCAGCCGATCCGTCTCGTCGCCCTTCCCTCCGGCGAACTTCTCTCCCCCGTCCAGGCCCTTGGGGGATGCCCCGCCCGGGCTAGGCCCAGGTCACGCCGACCCGTTGGCGCCACAAGTCGAGCAGCTCCCTGCGACCCGTGATGTCCAGCCCCTCGGCGCTCCGGCGGTTCCAGAGCAGCAGGTAGAGGTCGGCCGCTGGTGCGCTGAGGGTGGTGTCGCACTCGGCCGCGCCCTGCTCGGCATCGGCGTGCTCGGCGAGGACACGGGCCGTCCACCGTTCGGGCCGGTCAGTGGGGAGGATGGCCATCGAACCGACGACCGTCTCGTGCGCCTTTTGCGCCGCCGACCGCCCGAGAAACCCCATCAACAGCTCGTCCACGCCGTCGGCACCCATCTCGGCATCGATGGCGCTGCGCGGTCCGCCGGCCGCTAACTCGGCGTCGACGCGGTGGACGGCCGTCTCGTGCGCCTGCCGGCGGGCCCAGAAAGCCAGCGGCGACGGCGCCGGCAGGAACGTCCAGCAGCGCACGTCGCCCGGTGTCTCCTCGAGCGAGCGAACGAGGGCCAGATGTCCTGCCTCCACCCACTCGAGGAGCGCGTCAGCAGGAGGTGCCGAGGCGAGGACGGTATCCTCGTCGGCCTCCTCCAGCATCTCCTCGCGGGCGGTCGAGACGTAAGTGGCAGCCCAACGATGCACGAAACCGATGTGCGCGAGGAGATCCCGCACGTTCCATCCCGGGCAGCTCGGGACGGGCGCGTCGAGTCCCGCTTCCCGAGCGGCCTTGACGAGCAGCCGACCATCGCGCTCGAGGGCACGGATGTGACTCGCCGTCTCCATCATGGGTCAATCTACGGCTCGTGCACAGCCAATTCCGCCGAGCCGAGGCCCACCTCCCCGCCGACAGAACGCCGAGACCGAGACCGTTCCTTTCGGCGCCGACTCGTCACATTGGCTCAGCGGGCGCTGGCTTGCCGCCCATCATCTTGAGCATCATGCCGCCGCCGGTGCGAAAGAAGCGCACGAGAAGCACGGTGGCGAGCGCCAGAAAGGCGATGTTGAGATACGTCGTGTAGTCCCACGTGACGGCGACGTGGAACACTTTGGCGTTGCGCGTGGGCGGGACCAGCCCTGCGGCCCCGAAGATGAGCTCGACGGCATAGCCGGCGAGTGCCATCGTGGCGTAGAAGGTGGCGAGGATGAACAGGGTCATCCTCGCCCCGTAGTATTTCCTGTAGATGGCGAGGACCGGCAGGATGATGAGGTCGGCGAAGATGAAGCTGATCACGCCGCCGAAGCTGATCCCGCCGTTCCAGAGCACCGCGGCGACGGGCACGTTCCCGATCGAGCAGACGAATGTGAACATCGAGATGGCGGGCCCGAGGAGCGGACCCCAGATCCTCGCGAGGAGCGGGTGAGAGCTGAAGAACAGATGCCGCCAGAAGCCGTGCGGGACCCAGGCCGCGAGGGCGCCGGCGAGGAGCATTCCTGCGAGGACATCACGCAGGACCGCGGCCCACTCCATGACGAACACGTCGGCGACGGACGTGAAACCTTCCGGTGATGACAGGCGGGCGAGGAGGCTCCCTTCGGCCTTGATGCTCATGTCCATCGCCGCGTGACCCTCCATGGAACCGGCCACGGCGCGATCCGCCTGAGCACGCGCCCCCTCGACGAGGCGTTGGCGCAGGAACAACCTGAACAGCACGGCGAGAAGGACGATCATGATGGGTCCGCCCACGAACTCTGCCGCGGTGAACTGCCAGCCGAGCAGCAGGGCCATGATGATCCCGAGCTCGACGACGAGGTTCGTGGAAGCGATCTCGAAGACCATGACGGCCGTGAAGTCGGCTCCTTTGCGGAACAAGGCACGAGCGAGGGCGACGGCGGCATAGGAGCACGAGGAGCTGGCGATGCCGAGGCCGGTGGCGATCGCGAGCGTCTTGGGCGAGTCGTCGCCGAGAAGGCGCTCCACGGTTTCCCGGCGAACGAGGGCTTGCACGATCGCCGACAGCGTGAAGCCCAGGATGAGCGACCACAGGATCTGCCACGTCATCGTGCCGGAGACCGACAAGGCATGACCGACCGCGTGGAGGAACCTCACCGTCGAAGGCGCGCCCTCGTCAATCGTCCCGGCTGACGAAGCCGGACCCATACGGGAGGACGACCGCCTGGCGGTTGGCCTCGCGTCCTTCCCTCACCGGCATGGCTGACTGCCTTCCCCGCTCGCATCGGAGCCCGGCGCCCTGTGGCCGAGATCCTGCAACTCGAGCTGGGGTGAGGGTACCGACTGCAGTGCAGGAAGGAAACGCCGGCGGCTGATCGATGGGTACGCTTTCCTCCGCTCGTCCTCGAGCGCCGAGGACAGGCGGTGCGCTCGCGGCGTCTCCGCAGCCGAGGGCGCGCCGGTCCGCCGCACGCAAGGCGACGCCGAGGAGCTCGCGAATGTTCGTCATACGGATCGCCCGCCAGGACGACCTCGACGCCATCTCCGAGGTCTGCTCGGCGGCGCTCACGAGCGATCTCGACGACGCCGGGAGTTTGCCTGCGCTCCTCTGGGACAGCCCGGCGACACGGCCTCAGCTCCGGCTCGTGGCGGAGACGGCAGGTCGCATCGTCGGCGTGGCGTTGGGCGCGTTACGAATCCCTCCGGGCGGCCCGCCAACGGGTCATGTCGACCTGCTGGCCGTCGCTCCGGAAGTGCAGGGAGCGGGCATCGGTCGGACCCTTCTCGCGGCGCTCGAGCACGCTCTCAGGATCGCCGGAGCGGGGGAGGCACGTGTCGGGGGCAATGCCCCGTGCTATGCGTGGCCCGGAGTGGACGCCACCTACACCGCTGCGCTCGGGCTCGTTGAGTCCGCCGGTTATGAGCGCTCGCGCGAGGCCGTCAACATGACGGTCGACTTGAGAGGGGTCGCTCTCGACACGACGGCGGACGAGCGCCGTCTCATGGGCCACGGGATAGCCGTGAGACCCCTGGCGTCCTCCGACGAACCCGGGTTCTCCTCGTGGGTGACGGATTCCTGGAGCCTCCAGTGGGCGTGGGAGGCGACCCGGGCGCTCGTGCGCCCGGGCGCCGGTTGCCACATTGCCCATCGCGGCCCGGACTTCGTGGGCTTCGCGGCCTACGGCTCCAACCGACCAAGCTGGTTTGGGCCCATGGCGACGTCTCCAGCGGAACAGCGGCTGGGTCTCGGGCGCGTGCTCTTGTTCCGATGCCTGGCTGATCAGCTGGACGCCGGTGTGACACAGGCCACCATCGCTTGGGTCGGCCCGGCCGACTTCTACCGCCACGTTCTCGGGGCCGAGGTCGACCGGGTCTTCCGCCAGTATCGAAAGGCCCTGTAGGCGCCTCGTCGCCGGCGAAAGCCTCACTTCAGCCCGTCATGCCACCGAGACCGACGAGGCCTCCGGCCGACACGGGCGGACATGGCGGATGGCCAGGTCATCCTCCGGCGGCCTCGCGGCCGCTCAGGCGCTGCTGGCGAGCGCGGGCCCAACGGGCCACGACTCGCTCCTCCCGGTCGAGCTCGTCGAGCCGTTGTTCCACCCGCCGCAGGGCGTCCTCGAGAGCGGGCAATCGGTACCGCTCGATTGCCCGAACGCGCCGTTTGGTCAAGCTGAGCTCGGCGTCGACGCGGCGGAAGGCGTGATCGGCGACGGCACGGCTCACGGCGGCCTCGAGTGCTTCGCGGTATGCCTGCGCGGCCGGGAGCATGGCGGCGTTGCATGCGGCCGCCTGCAGCGGGGCGAGCAAGGGGAGTGTGCACCGAGAGGTGTCGGGATGGAGCACGCCCATGCTGTTACGCCAGGTCACCTCGACCGTGGCATCTTCCGGCAACACCTGGCTCGCGAGCGAGAGCTCGCTTTGACCACCGAGCACGGCCGATCGCGCCGACCAGCCTTCGGCGAGCGCGCAGGCCTCTTCGAAACGGCGGCGGGTGCTCTCTTGCTCCAGAGCCAGTCTGCTCTGTTCCCGCTGCAGGAGCTGGCGCTTCCGGTCGAGCAGCTCGGCCCCCCTTCGTGCCGTGGCGATCCGCGAGATCAGCCAGAGCCGCCCGGCCCGGCTCTGGGACGGTGGCTCAGCCATCGGGACGGGTCGTTCCGGTGCCCGGGCCGTCGGCCGACCCGTAGAAGCGTTCCACGTCGGCCTCCGGAAGCATGGTGAGCTCCCGCTTCGGCAGGACGGAGGCGACCTGCCAGGCTCGCGCCAGGCTTTCCTCGAGCGACCGCGACTCCCGCGGCCCCTGGCTGACGAGCACGGACCGGAACGCCGCCGCCAGGTCGAGGTAACGCCGGTCTGTCTCCGTGAGGGCTGCCGCGCCGACGAGCTCGGCGAGGTCCGCGACCTCGGCGGAGTGAGCCACGGCGGCGACGAGCTGCGCCGCAAGAGCCGGATGATCCGCCCGCGTCCTTCCTGCCCCCGTTCCCTTGCGCATGAGGCGGGAGAGCGATCCGAGCACGTCGACCGGGGGCGACACACCCTGGCCGAACAGCAGCGGTGACAGGACGATCTGGCCTTCGGTGATATAGCCGGTGAGGTCGGCGACCGGATGGGTGATGTCACCGCCGGGCATCGTGAGCACGGGCAGCAACGTCACCGATCCGTCCCGGCCCCGGATGCGGCCGCAGCGCTCGTAGAGTGACGCCAGATCGCTGTAGAGGTAACCGGGATAGGCGCGCCGGCCGGGGATCTCGCCCCTGGCGGCGGACACCTCACGGACCGCCTCGCAGTAATTCGTCATGTCCGCCAGCACGACGAGCACGTGCTCGCCGAGATCGAAGGCGATGTGCTCCGCGACCGTGAGGGCGACCCGCGGGGTGAGGATCCTCTGGACGACCGGATCGTCGGCCGTGTCGAGGAAAAGCGCCAGCTCGCCGGCCTCGCTCCTCTCCTCGAGAGCTTGGCGCATGGCGGCCGCGTCCGCATGCGTCAGGCCCATGCCCGCCACGATGACCTTGAACGGCTCGCCGGCGGCGTGCGCCTGTGCGGCGATCTGGGCGGCGAGCTCCAGGTGGGGGAGGCCAGCCGTCGAGAAGATGGGGAGTTTCTGGCCCCGCACGAGCGTGGTGAGGGTGTCGATGACGGAGATGCCCGTGATGACGGGATCGCGGGGCACGTCTCTCAGCATCGGGTTGATGGGGGCACCGGCCACCGGTCGGCGGAGGCTGCCGAGCATGGGGGGGCCACCGTCGAGCGGCTCTCCGAGCCCGCTCCACGTCCGTCCGAGCCACCCTCGTCCGACGGGTATCTCAAAGGGCCGCCCCAGGAAGCCGACGGTGACGCGGCTCGGATCGATGCCGGAGGTCCCCTGCAGCACCTCGACGATGGCGACGTCGTCATGCACCTCGAGCACGAGACCCTGACGGAGCTCCTGCGACGGCAGCCGGACGGTGGCCATCTCGTCCCATCCGACGCCGGTGACGCCGCCCACCGTGAGCAGGGGGCCCTCGACCGCCTCTGCGCCCTTGTACTCGACGGGGATCTCGAGCGGGGCGCTCTCTGTCACGCCAACCTCGAGAGCATCTCGAGCAGCTCGTCACGCCTTTGGACCACGCCGGCGGCGTCGTCAGGCGGGAAGTCTTCGCGCGCCCGGGTGGCTCCGGTGAGATCGGCCTCTTCGATCGCCCCGGCGGTCACGCCGGCGTCGAGGAGGCTGAGGCATCGGTCGTAGATCGAGAGAACGAGGTCGAGGAGGGCGGACTGCTTCTCGGCACCGCAGGAGGCGTCGTTGGCGCTGAGGGCGCTCTGCTGGAGCACGCCCTCTCGAACAAGGCGAGCCGACAGCAAGGCGATGCGCTCTCTGGGCTGGAGGGCCGCAACTCCAACGAGCTCGACGATCGGGGCCAGGCGGTCCGCCTCGGCGAGCAACGCGACGGCTCGCGCGCGGTCGGCCGCCCATTGGACACGCCCTGCGGCTCCATGCCAGGCAGCCACAGCGTCTACGTCCCGTGAGAACGACCGCCGCCAGGTGACGGCGGGGTAGTGGCGGGCGTAAGCCAGGTCGCGGTCGAGGGACCAGACGCAGCGCACGTAACGCTCCGTGTGCGCCGTCACGGGCTCGGTCATATCCCCCCCGGGCGGCGACACGGCGCCGATGACCGTCACGGAGGAGTCGCTCCCGCCGAGAGTGCGCACTGACGCCGCCCGCTCGTAGAAGGCCGCGATCGCCGAAGCCAGGCCGGCAGGGTAGCCCTCCTCGGCCGGTAGCTCGCCT
>DASPSK010000208.1:0-9735 GCA_035623975.1 Acidimicrobiales bacterium
CCTCGGGGAAGCCGCCCGTGGCGGCCGCCAGGGCGGCGATGAGGAGGTTGCCGAAGGCATGGCCGGCGAGGGCTCCCGTCTCGAAGCGGTGCTCGAGCGCCGCCGCCAGGGGCGACGCCGGCTCGGGCAGGAGGGCGCCGAGGCACCGGCGGATGTCGCCGGGAGCGGGAATGCCGAGGTCGGCGCGCAGTCGCCCGCTCGATCCGCCGTCATCGGCGACCGAGACGATGGCCGTGATCCGGCCGGCGTATCGGCGGGCCGCCCGCAGCGTCTGCGAAAGGCCATGGCCCCCGCCGATGGCCACGACCACCGGGCCTCCCGGGCGTAGCCCGATGACGTCCCTTCGACGAGCGGCCGGCGCCGCCCTCGCCTCTGAGCTCAACGCCCGAGGTCCCGGTGGTGCACGGTCGGATGGAAACCGAGCCGTCGCAGGATGCTGCCGATCTCCTCGGCGATCACGACCGACCGGTGCTGGCCGCCCGTGCAACCGACGGCGATGGACAGGTACGACTTCCCCTCGCGGACGTAGGCCGGCAGGACGAGCTCGAGGAGGTCGCCGAGGCGGGCGAGCAGCGCCTGGGCGTCGTCGGAGGCGAGGACGTACTCACGAACCGGCTCGTCCAGTCCCGTCAGCGGGCGCAAGTTGGGCACCCAGTGAGGGTTGGGGAGGAACCGGCAGTCGAAGACGAGATCGGCATCCAAGGGGAGGCCGTGCTTGAAGCCGAAGGAGACGATGCTCGTGTCCATGCCCGACTCCGAGCCCGAATCGAGGAGGTCGATGAGACGCTCTCGCAGCTCGTGCACGCTCAAGTCGCCCGTGTCGATGACGACGTCGGCCTCCTCGCGCAGTGGCTTCAGCAGCTCGCGCTCGTGGCGGATGGCTTCGAGCACTCCGCCTTCGGTCTCGACGGGATGGCGGCGGCGGCTGTCCTCGTAGCGCCGGACGAGGATCTCGTCGGGCGCCTCCAGGAAGAGCACCCGGACGCGGGCGCCGGAGGACTTGAGCGACTCGATGGCCGGGCGGAGGTCCCCGAGACCCTCGTAGCCGCCCCGGCCGGAAACGAGGCAGAGGCGCTCGTACTCGCTGCCCGGCTGGTTGGCGAGCTCGCCGATGCGGCCGAGCAGTGCAGGCGGGAGGTTGTCGATGACGAACCAGCCGCGGTCGTCGAAGGCCGCCGCCGCCGTGGAACGGCCGGCACCGGACATGCCGACGAGGAAGAGGTACTCCGCCATCTCAAGCCCATTCTGCCATCGCGGCACTTGGCGGCGGTCCCCCTCCGAGCGGACCTGCGCGGACCTGCTCTCAGACGCCCTCCGGTTCGAGCCGGTCTCTCAGCGCCGCTCGAAGATCATGACGCAGAGCCGGGGCATCGCCCGCTCGAACTCCATGTCCACGGAGCCGGAGAGGAACTCGAAAGGCGGCTCCGGCTCCTCGAGGCGCACGAGGAACATGCCGAGCTCGGCGAGCGGGTTGATGTAACGAGAGAGGGGACGGTGGGCGAAGGCGACGCGGACACCGTTGTCGACCTGTTCGACGTTTCGCGTCTCCGGCAGGTAGGGACCGATCCGCCAGTAGCGCTCGCCGAGGACGGCATCGTCGACGAGCCCGCTGCCGGGGCCCTGCACGATCGGGTGGTTGATCAAGAGGAGAAACCGCCCACCCTCCCCGACGACCCTCACCGCCTCCGCCAAGAGGGCATCGGGATCGGCGGCGTGCTCGATGACGAGACAGCAGACGACGGCGTCGAAGGAGGCGGCGGCAAAGGGGAGCCGCTCCCCCGACGCCCGCACCCAGCACGGGCCGCCGCCCTCGGCCCGGGCGTTGGCGAGCTGGGCGGCCGAGGAGTCGAGCCCGACGACGAGCGCCTCGGTATCGCTTCGGTCGGCCGCCAGGCGTCGTGCCAGCTGGCCTTCACCCGTGCCGAGGTCGAGGACGCGGCGCCTGCCCGCCAGGTGTGCGGTCGCCAGCGGCAGGATCTGCTGCTCGTACTCGAGGTCAGCTCCGTGCGTGAAGGTCCGCTTCCACCAGGGGGCGAGCTCGTCCCAGCTCGGGAGGTCAGTCTCGATCTCCTGGCCCGGGTCGCCCATCGCTCAGGCGCCCCGCCGGGAGGAGGCGGCCCGGACGTGCAGGTGGTCGTAGACGGCCTCCGCCACCGGGTCGGGCAGCCAGCTGAGTGCCTGCAGCTGCTCGAGCGTGGCCGCTTGGACAGCCCGCACGCCACCGAGCTCGTCGGTGAGGCGCTTGCGCCGCGTCGGCCCGAGCCCGGGGATGCCGTCGAGGGCGCCCTTGGTCATCCGCCGCTTGCGCAGCTCACGGTGGAACGAGACGGCGAAGCGGTGCGCCTCGTCACGCGCCTGCTGCAGGAGATAGATGGCCTCGCTGTCGCGCGGGATCGTGAGCGGCTCGGCCCGCCCCGGCACGAAGACCTCCTCCAGCTGCTTGGCGAGCGAGGCGACGGCCACCTTGTCGGTGAGGCCGAGCTCCTCCAGCACCTTGACGCCGACGCTGAGCTGGCCCTTGCCGCCGTCGAGGAGGAGGAGCTGAGGCGGGTAGGCAAAGCGCGACGCCCGCCGCCGGCGCCTCCCGAGCGACTCGAGCTCGACGTCATCGGGCGCGTCGGGGCTGCCGGCACTCGCGCCGGTGATCTCGTCGGTGACGCCGTCGCCGGCGGTGGTCGCATCGCCGCCTCCGGCATGCGCCGCCTCCGGCTCGAGCAGGTAGCTGAGGCGGCGGGTGAGCACCTCGTGCATGGCGCCGTAGTCGTCATTGCCCTGCACGGCGCTCACTTTGAAGCGGCGGTAGTCGGAGCGTTTCGGCAGGCCGTCCTCGAACACGACCATCGAGCCGACGTAGTCGGTGCCCTGCAGATGGCTCATGTCGTAGCACTCGATGCGCAACGGCGCCTGTGTCATGCCGAGCGCCGCCTGCAGCTGCTCGAGGGCCACGGCACGGCTCGTCAGGTCGGAGGAACGCCGCAGCCGGTGCCGGTTCAACTGCTCGGCGGCGTTCTGCCGGGCGGTGTCGAGGAGCTCCCGCTTGCGACCGCGCAGGGGGACACGCAGATGCACCTTGCCGCCGCGCAGGCCAGCCAGCCACTCGGAATAGGTCTCGGCGTCCTCGGGCATCTCCGGTACGAGCAGCTCGCGGGGCACTCCGAGGGGGGTCTCGCCGTAGTGCTGCTCGAGCACTCGGCTCAGCAGCTGGGCGGCGGTGAGCGGCTCCACCTTCTCGAGCACGAAACCGTGGCGCCCGACGACGCGGCCCCGGCGCACGTGCAGCACCTGCACCGCCGCCACGAGCTCGTCCTCGGCGATGGCGATGGCGTCGAGGTCCTCCGGCGTGTCCGTCACCATCTGCTGGCGCTCGACCGCCAGGCGGACGGAGGTGAGCCGGTCGCGCAGGCGGGCGGCGCGCTCGAACTCGAGGTCGGAGGCGGCCTGCCGCATCTCGCTCTCGAGGCGGTTGACGATGGGCTTGGTGTCACCCTCCAAGAAACCCATCAGCTCGCTCACCAGCCGCCCGTACTCCTCCGGCGTCACCGAGCCCACGCAGGGGCCCGAGCACCGCTCGATGTGGAAGAGCAAACAGGGCCGCCCGAGGAGCTCGTGGCGGCGCATCTTGGCGTCCGAGCAGGTCCGGATGGGGAAGGAGCGCAGGAGGAGATCCAACGTCTCGCGGATGGCGTAGGCGTGCGCGTACGGGCCGAAATAACGGGTGTCCTTGCGGCGCGCTCCCCGCATGACGACGGCCTTCGGCCATTCGTCCCCCACCGTCACGGCGAGGTACGGGTAGCTCTTGTCGTCGACGAGCCGCACGTTGAAACGGGGACGGTGCGTCTTGATGAGGTTGAACTCGAGCATGATCGCCTCGACGTCGCTCGCGACGACGATCCACTCGACGGAGGCGGCCGTCGCCACCATCTGAGCCGTGCGCGGGTGCAGGTGGCGGGCGTCCTGGAAGTAGCTCGAGAGCCGGCTGCGGAGCGAACGCGCCTTGCCGACGTAGATGACGCGCCCGTCGGCATCCTTGAACTGGTAGGAGCCGGGGGCGTCGGGGATGGCGCTAGGGCGTTCGAGCACTAGCATTGAAACTACGCCGGCCTGGTACCCCGGCGGACATATCCGCCTCACGGCCGACACACCCGCGGATGGGCGACCAGGCTGTCCCCGCCGGCCACGAACGAGGCGACCTACAGGGGGTCCTGATGATCCGCCTCCAAAGCCCACTTCCCGACGACTACACCCGCGCGTCCGACGCCGCCCTGGCCGAGCGCATCACGGCCGCCAAGGCGGCGCTCGGGAAGCGCCTCGTCATCCTCGGCCACCACTACCAGCGCGAAGAGGTGATCGGTTTCGCCGACGCCCGTGGCGACTCCTTCGGGTTGTCGCGCTTTGCGGCCACCCAGCGGGAAGCGGAGTTCGTCGTCTTCTGCGGCGTCCATTTCATGGCCGAGTCGGCCGACATCCTCACCTCGGCTGACCAGCACGTCCTCCTGCCCGACTTGAACGCCGGCTGCTCGATGGCGGACATGGCCGACCTCGACGGCGTCGAGCAGATCTGGGACGAGCTCGCCGAGGTGACCGACATCGACCGCGTCGTGCCCGTGACGTACATGAATTCGGCCGCCGCCCTGAAGGCCTTCGTCGGCCGCAAAGGCGGGGCCGTCTGCACCTCGTCCAACGCCCGCTCCATTCTCACGTGGGCGCTCGGGCTCGGGCGGGGACCGGTCGTCGAAGGGCCTGCACCGGCCGGCGTGACGGGCGGCGCCGGGGGCGGCGACAAGGTCCTCTTCTTCCCCGATCAGCACCTCGGGCGCAACACCGGCTTCCAGCTCGGCTTCGCCGCCGGCGACATGCAGGTCGTCAACCCCCGCTGTCGCCTCGGCGGCTTGGAGGAGCGGGAGGTCAAGGAGTCCACGTTGCTGTTGTGGAAGGGGCACTGCTCGGTTCACCAGCGCTTCTCGACGGCCCATGTCGAAGCGTTCCGGTCCAGCCACCCGGACGGCCTCGTCATCGTGCACCCCGAGTGCGCCCATGAGGTGGTGGAGATGGCGGACGAGGTCGGCTCGACAGACTTCATCATCCAGGCGGTCGCGGCCGCCCCGGCCGGTTCGACGATCGCCGTCGGGACCGAGATCCACCTCGTCGAGCGGCTCGCCCGCGAGCACGCGGCCGATCGCACGATCGTCTCGCTCGACCCCCTCATCTGCCCGTGCTCGACGATGTTCCGCATCGACCTCCCGCACCTCGCCTGGGTTCTCGACGGGCTCCTCGAGGGCACGGTCCGCAACCGGATCACCGTGGACAAGGAGACCGCCGCCGATGCCCGCCTCGCCCTCGAGCGCATGCTGGCGAACGCCTGAGATAGCCGCCATGACCGACCCACAGCACAACGGGGCCCCCGGCCCACCGACTCCGATGATCGTGGGCTGCATGAAGGCCCACGCCCGCCTGCTCGGACGACTCGAGACGGTGGACGACGTCGTGGTCAGCCGGCCCAGCCGGCTGCCCGGATGGAGCGTCGGTCACGTGCTCACCCACGTGGCCCGCAACGCCGACTCGTTCGTCAACATGCTGGAAGCAGCCGCCGCCGGCCAGAGCGTCCCCCAGTACCCGGGCGGCCGCGAGCAGCGGGCGGCTGACATCGAGAGAGGATCGTCCCGCCGCGCCGCTGCCTGCGTCAACGACGTGCGGCAGTCGGCCGAGCGCCTCGAGGCCGTGATGGCGGAAGCGCCTGCCGCCGTCTGGGAGGCTTTCGGTCTCGGCTGGGACGGACAGCCCGCGCCATGTCGCAACATCCCGTCTCGCCGCTGGAAGGAGGTCGAGATCCACCATGTCGACCTCGGCCTCGGCTATGAGGCGGAGGACTGGCCGGCCGACTTCGTCTCCTTCGCACTGGTGGACACCTTGCACGACCTTCCGCCCCGCATCGCCGATGCCCGCCAGCGCGCCGCCATGCTCGCCTGGCTGACCGGCCGGCGGGATACGCCGGGGCCGATCGAGTTCACACCGTACTGAGCCCTCAGATCGAGAGCATGCGGGCGAGAAACTGCCCCGTGTAGCTGTCCGGCGTCTTTGCCACCTGCTCGGGCGTGCCCTCCGCCACGATGCGGCCGCCGTCGTCACCGCCCTCGGGGCCGAGGTCGATCACCCAGTCGGCCGACTTGATGACGTCGAGGTTGTGCTCGATCACGCAGATCGTGTTGCCAGCGTCCACCAACCGCTGCAGCACGCCCAGGAGCTTGCGGACGTCCTCGAAGTGAAGGCCCGTCGTCGGCTCGTCGAGGATGTAGAGGGTGGAGCCGGTGGACCGCTTCGACAGCTCGGCGGCGAGCTTCACCCGCTGCGCCTCGCCGCCTGACAACGTCGGAGCGGGCTGGCCGAGGCGCACGTAGGAGAGCCCGACGTCGACGATCGTCTGCATGTGACGGGCGATGACGGGCTGGGCGGAGAACGCCTGCAGCGCCTCCTCGCAGGACATGTCGAGCACTTCGGCGATGTTGCGGCCCTTCCAGGTGACCTCGAGGGTGTCCCGGTTGTAGCGCGCCCCCTTGCAGACCTCGCAGGGGACGTACACGTCGGGGAGGAAGTGCATCTCGATCTTGATGGTGCCGTCTCCGGCGCAGGCCTCGCAGCGGCCGCCCGAGACGTTGAAGGAGAAGCGCCCCGCTTGGTACCCCCGCAGTCTCGACTCCGACGTCTGACTGAACAGCTTGCGGATGTGGTCGAAGACGCCGGTGTAGGTGGCCGGGTTCGACCGGGGCGTCCGCCCGATGGGCGACTGGTCGATGTCGATGACCTTGTCGAGCGCCTCCGCCCCTTCGATGGTCCTGTGGCGGCCCGGCACGACGCGAGAGCGGTAGATCCGCTGCATGAGGGCGCGGTGGAGGATGTCGTTCACGAGGGTGGACTTGCCCGAGCCCGACACTCCGGTCACGGCCACGAAGCAGCCGAGCGGCACCTCGACGTCGATGTTCTTCAAGTTGTGCTCGCGGGCGCCCCGGATGGTGATCCAGTCCCCCCGCGGCTCCCGCCGCATGGGCGGGACGGCGATCTCCCGCAGGCCCGAGAGGTACTGACCCGTGATCGACGACTTGCAGGCGAGGAGATCCTGCACGCTGCCGGAGCAGACGACCTCTCCCCCGTGCTCGCCCGCGCCCGGACCGATGTCGACGACGTGATCGGCCACGCGAATCGTCTCCTCGTCGTGCTCGACGACGAGGACCGTGTTCCCGAGGTCGCGGAGCCGGCTGAGCGTCTCGATGAGCCGGCGGTTGTCCCGCTGGTGGAGCCCGATGGACGGTTCGTCGAGGACGTAGAGGACTCCCACGAGGCCGCTGCCGATCTGGGATGCCAGGCGGATCCGCTGGGCTTCCCCGCCGGCCAGCGTCGCCGCCGACCGGTCGAGGGTGAGGTAGTCGAGGCCGACGTCGACGAGGAACTGCAGCCGTGCCCGGATCTCCTTCATCACCCGGGCGGCGATCATCTCGTCGCGTGAGCTCAACGTGAGGGTGCCGAGGAGGTCGTGGGCGGAGCGGATGGACAACGACGAGAGCTCGGCGATGTTGTTCCCCCCGACGGTGACCGCGAGGGAGGCAGGCTTGAGGCGCGCCCCGCCGCACTCCGGGCAGGCGACCTCGCGCATGTAACCCTCGACCTGCTCGCGCATCCAGTCCGACTCGGCCTCCGAGTGGCGCCGCTGCAGCCAGGGGACGACCCCCTCGAACGTCGTGTCGTAGCTGCGCAGCGTCCCGTAGCGGTTGCGGTAGTGGATGTGGACCTTCCTCGTGCCGGCGCCGTAGAGGAGCACCTTGCGCTGCGCCTTCGTGAGCTTCGACCAGGGCCGGTCCATCGGGAAGCCGAAGGCCTCCCCGACGGCCTGCAGCACGCGGGAGAAGTACTCCGTGCGGGCGCCCGCCCATGGCCCGATCGCCCCGAGGGCGAGGCTCAGATCCGGGTTGGCCACGATGAGTTCGGGGTCGACCTCGTAACGGGTGCCGAGACCGTTGCAGGCCGGGCAGGCCCCATAGGGGGAGTTGAACGAGAAGCTGCGAGGGGCGAGGTCGTCGAGGGAGATACCGCAATAGGTGCAGGCGAGGTGCTGGGAGAAGGTCATCTGGTCGTCGCCCTCCGTGCCGGACACGACGATCTCCGCCATCCCCTCGCCGAGGCGCAGCGCCGTCTCGATCGAGTCCGTGAGGCGCCGCTCGATGCCGGCCTTGGCGACGAGGCGGTCGATGATGACCTCGATCGTGTGCTGCTCGTAGCGGGCGAGCTCGATGGAGGCGCGCTCGGAAAGGTCGATGACCTTGCCGTCCACTCGCGCCCGGGCGTACCCCTGCTTCGTGAGATCGTCGAGGAGGGTGGAGTACTCGCCTTTGCGGCCGCGCACGACCGGAGCGAGGATCTGAAAGCGCGTCCCCGTCGGCAGCTGCATGACGCGGTCGACGATCTGCTGGGGGCTTTGTCGCGTGACGGCGCGACCGCAGTTCGGGCAGTGCGGCTGGCCGATGCGGGCAAAGAGGAGCCGGAGGTAGTCGTAGATCTCCGTCACGGTGCCGACGGTGGAGCGGGGGTTGCGTGAGGCGGACTTCTGGTCGATCGAGATGGCCGGGGAGAGGCCCTCGATGAAGTCGACATCGGGCTTGTCCATCTGCCCGAGGAACTGGCGGGCGTAGGAGGAGAGGGACTCCACGTAGCGCCGCTGCCCCTCGGCGTAGATCGTGTCGAAGGCGAGCGACGACTTGCCCGAGCCGGAGAGGCCCGTGAAGACGATGAGCTTCTCCCGCGGGATCTCGATGGAGAGGTTCTTCAAGTTGTGCTCACGGGCCCCCCGCACGATGAGCTGGTCGTGCCCCGCCATCAGCCCACCTCTTTGAGCTCGCGGCGGAGCGAGCGGATCTCGTCGCGCAGGCGGGCGGCGTACTCGAAGCGGAGGTCGGCGGAGGCGGCCTGCATCTCGGACTCGAGCAGCTCGATGAGGCGTTCGAGCTCCTCGGAGGGCAGCAGGTCGTCGCCGGTCCCGTTGCCGGCGGGCGCGCTGCCACCGTGGCCGCCGCCGATGCCCCGGCCGCTCCCGGCGCCGAGGGTGGCGGCGATCCGCTCGCTCGCCCTCCGCCCTGCCCGCCGGGAGCGGTCGGCGTTGGCCCGGTGACCGGCCGGCAGGGGGGCGCCCTCGTCGAGGGTGCCGGCGGCCGTGCGAAACTGCGCCACGAGGTCGGTGACGGCCTTGCGGATCGTCTGCGGGTCGATGCCGTGCTCGGCGTTGTACGCCTGCTGCACGAGCCGGCGCCGGTCCGTCTCGGCCATCGCCCGCCGCATCGAGTCGGTGATGACATCGGCGTAGAGCACGACCCGTCCCGAGACGTTGCGGGCGGCCCGACCCATCGTCTGGATGAGCGAGGTGCTCGAGCGAAGAAACCCTTCCTTGTCGGCATCGAGGATCGCCACGAGGCTCACCTCCGGCAGGTCGAGGCCCTCCCGCAGCAGGTTGATGCCCACGAGGACGTCGAACTCGCCGAGTCGCAGGTCGCGGACTATCTCGATGCGCTCGATCGTGTCGACGTTCGAGTGCAGGTAGCGCACCCGGAGCCCGGTCTCTAAGAGGTAGTCCGAGAGATCCTCTGCCATCTTCTTCGTGAGGGTCGTGACAAGGACCCGCTCGCCCCGCTCGACCGTGGCGGCGATCTCGGCGATGAGGTCGTCGATCTGGTTCTTCGTCGGCTTCACGACGAC
>DASPSK010000153.1:0-10188 GCA_035623975.1 Acidimicrobiales bacterium
GTGTTCGTGGAGCTGCCGTGAGCACGCTCGAGATCACGGGCCTGCACGTGGCCGTGGGCGGGCGAGAGATCATCCGCGGCGTCGATCTGCGCGTCGAGAGCGGCCAGATCCACGCCGTCATGGGGCCGAACGGCTCGGGCAAGAGCACGCTCGCGCACGCCCTCATGGGGCGACCCGGCTACGAGGTCACAGGCGGCAGCGTCACGATCGACAACGTCGAGCTGCTCGGCCTCCAGCCCTTCGAGCGGGCGAAGGCCGGGTTGTTCCTCGCCTTCCAGTACCCGGTCGAAGTCCCCGGCGTCCCCGTCCTCGACGTCCTGCGAGAGGCGCTGGCGGCCATGGGCCGACATGTCGACGCCAGCCTTGCCGGCCGCATGGAAGCCGAGGCCGAGGCGCTCGGCACGAACCCCGAATTGCTCGCCCGCCACATGAACGTCGACCTCTCCGGGGGGGAGAAGAAGCGCAACGAGACGCTCCAGCTCGCCCTCCTGCACCCCCGCTTCGCCGTGCTCGACGAGCTCGACTCCGGCCTCGACGTCGACGCCCTCTCGTTGGTCGCGCGGCGGATCGAGCGGGCAAGGGTGGAAGCCGCACCTCCCGTCGGTGTCATCGCCATCACCCACTACCGGCGCCTGCTCCGTGAGCTCGTTCCCGACGTCGTGCACGTGCTCTTCCAGGGGAGGATCGTCCGCTCGGGCGGACCGGAGCTCGCCGAGGAGCTCGAGGACACCGGCTATGCCGCCTACCGGGAGAACGTCCCGGCCGGCTGACCCGCCCGCCGTCCTACAGGTGCACGACCGGGCAGGTGAGCGTCCGCGTGATGCCCTCGATGAGCTGAACGCGGCTCACGACCATCTTGCCGAGCTCGTCGACGGAGTCGGCCTCCGCTTGCACGATCACGTCGTACGGCCCGGTTACGTCGTCGGCCAGGAGCACACCGGGGATCTCGGCCACTTTCGTGGCCACCGACGCGGCCTTGCCCACCTCCGTCTGGATCAGGACGTATGCGCGAACTGACACCGCGACCTCCTCGTCGTCTCGCCTCCGCCGCAGCGTAGTCGCCTCGGGCCAGCCCCACCATGGCCGTACGATGGCCCCGTGTCGATCTCCGGGCACTTGGCTCGACTGACCCGCCAGCTGCGCGACGCCCTGGCGGGTCTCTTCGACCAGGACCATGCCTTCGGTCGCCTGGCTCTCGTCCACACGATCTTCTCGGCGGGCACGACGCTCGTGACGATCTCGCTGGCCGGCTCGCTCTTCTTCTCGGTCAGCCCGCAGGAGTCGGAGCACAAGGTCCTCCTCTACCTGCTGCTCTCCATCGCCCCCTTCGCCATCGTCTCCCCGATGCTGAGCCCGCTCCTCGACCGGGGGGTGACGGCGCGCCGGGCGGCCATCGGCGTGGCGAGCGGCGGGAGCGCCGTCCTCACGCTCTTCATGTCGCGGGATCTGCACAGCCTGCTGCTCTTCCCCGAAGCCTTCGGCATCCTCGTGCTCTCCAAGCTCTACCTCGTCGGCAAAGCCGCCCTCGTGCCCTCGATGACCGAGAGCACCGACGACCTCGCGAGCGCCAACGCCAAGCTGGCCGTGCTGGCTGCGCTCGGCGGTTTCGCCGCCTCACCCTTCGGTGTGGCCCTCTTGAAGGCCGGGGCGCCCTGGGTGCTGCGCTTCACGTTCCTCGTGTTCGTGGCCGGCCTCGTCGGGGCGCTCCGGCTGCCGAGGTCGAACACGGTGCCGGCCCCGCCGAGGACCCTCGGCCGGCTCGAGGACGGCAGGCCCATCCTCGGCCCGACGCCGCCGGCGCCCCTGCCGGTTCCGGCCCATCACGATCAGCCCGGGTCCTCGAGCGGCCGGCCGGGAGGCCTCCTCTACCGGAGCCGTTCCAACCGGGCCGCTCGGCCTCCTCGCATCGACGTCGCCAAGGAACGCCGCAACCTCGGTCTGTCGATGATCGCCCCGGAGGTCACGGTCGCCCTCGGCGCCATGAGCGTGCTGAGGGGGACGATGGGTTTCTTGACGTTCTTCCTCGCCTTCGCCCTCAAGCATCTGAACGAGCCCACGTGGTGGTACGGCCTCATCCTCCTCGCCAGCGGCATCGGCGGCCTCGCCGGCTCGATGGCCGTCCCGTCGATCCGGCGACGCCTGAGCGAACAGCAGATCATCCTGAGCGCCCTCGTGCTCACGACGGTCGCCGGTGTAGGAATGGCGATCATCGGCACGCTCTGGGCGCAGCCGATCCTGGCCTTCACCGTCGGCGTGGCGAGCACGGGCGCCAAGCCGGCGTTCGACTCCATCGCCCAGACCTACGTCCCCCCCGCCGCCCTCGGGCGCGCCTTCGCCCGCTTCGAAACCCAGCTGCAGCTGTGCTGGGTCGGCAGCGCCCTCATCGCCGTCCTCGTGAAGTTCAAATTCGCCGACGGCGACGTCTTCATCGCGGCGGCGTGCGCCATCGCGGCCGCCTTCCACTACTCGATGAGGCACTCTTGGGGACGGCGGCCCCAGGCGGCCGCCGGCGAGAACGCCCTCAGGCAGCCTTAGCCGAGGCGCGCCCGCAGGGCTTCCAGTTGGGCTCTCAGCTCGGGTGGCACGTGATCGCCGAACTGGCCGTAGTGCTGGGCGATGCGGGGCACCTCCCCCCGCCACTCCTCGACGTCGACGCGCAACAGCTCGGCCATGTCCTCGCTCGAGACGTTGAGGCCTTCGGTCGAGATGGCGCCGGGAGCAGGCAAGAGGCCGATCGGCGTGGCCACGGCCTCGGCCGCGCCGGCGCAGCGCTGGAAGATCCACTCGAGCACGCGGGAGTTCTCGCCGAAGCCCGGCCAGAGCCAGCGCCCGTCGGGCGACTTCCGGAACCAGTTCACGTAGAAGACGCGGGGAAGCCTGTCGGTCTGCATGCGCCCCTTGAACGAGAGCCAGTGCGCCCAGTAGTCGGCCATGTTGTAGCCGCAGAAGGGCAGCATGGCGAAGGGGTCCCGGCGGAGGGCCCCGACGGCGCCGGCCGCCGCCGCCGTCGTCTCCGACGCCATGATCGAGCCGAGGAAGACCCCGTGGTCCCAGTCGAAGGCCTCGTGCACGAGGGGCACGACCGACGCCCGGCGCCCCCCGAACATGATGGCCGAGATGGGGACGCCGGCGGGGTCCTCCCACTCGGGGGCGATGGCCGGATCCTGCCTGGCGGGGGCGGTGAAACGGGAGTTGGGGTGCGCCGCCGGCTTGCCGGCCGCCGGGGTCCACTCCTCCCCGGTCCAGTCCGTGCAGTGTGCCGGCGGCTCCCGGGTGAGCCCCTCCCACCAGACGTCGCCGTCGTCGGTGAGAGCCGTATTCGTGAAGATGCAATTGGCCGCCAGGGTGAGGACGGCGTTGGGGTTCGTCTCCATGCTCGTCCCCGGAGCCACCCCGAAGAAACCCGCCTCGGGGTTGATCGCCCGCAACATCCCGTCCGGCCCGATCTTCATCCAGCAGATGTCGTCGCCGATCGTCTCGACCTTCCAGCCGGGCATGGTCGGGATGAGCATGGCGAGGTTCGTCTTGCCGCACGCAGATGGGAAGGCGCCCGTCACATAGCGCACCTCCCCATCGGGGGACGTCAGCTTCAAGATGAGCATGTGCTCCGCGAGCCAGCCGGCATCGCGGGCCATCACCGAGGCGATCCGGAGGGCGAAGCACTTCTTGCCGAGCAAGGCGTTGCCGCCGTAACCCGAGCCGAAGGACCAGATCTCGCGGGTTTCGGGGAAATGGGCGATGTAGAGGCTCTCGGGGTTGCAGGGCCAGGGGGAGTCGGCAGCGCCGTCGTGGAGGGGGACACCGACCGAGTGCACGCATGGCACGAACTCACCATCGTCCCCCATGACCTCGAGAGCGCCGCGGCCCATGCGGGTCATGATGCGGAGGCTCACGGCCACATAGGGCGAGTCGGTGATCTCCACCCCGACCTGGGCGATGGGCGAGTCCAGCGGGCCCATGCAGAAGGGCACGACGTACATCGTTCGTCCGCGCATGCAACCGCGGAACAGCCCCGCGAGCGTGTCGCGGAGCTCGTGGGGGTCGATCCAGTTGTTCGTGGGGCCGGCGTCCTCCTGCTTGGCGGAGGCGACGTAGGTGCGTCCCTCCACCCGGGCGACATCTCGCACGTCCGAGTGCGCCCAGTAGCTGTTCGGGCGCTTGGCCTCCGAGAGCTTCGTGAAGGTGCCCTGCTCGACGAGCAGCCGGCAGAGGCGGTCGTACTCCTCGGCGGACCCGTCGCACCACGCCACGTCGTCCGGCTGGGTGAGAGCGGTGATCTCATCCACCCAGTCGAGAAGCTTTCGGTGGGTCGTGGGAGGCATTTCGGGTGAGGATCCTTTCGGCACGGACAATTCGGCACGGACAATATCGAGGGCACGGTGCCGACGGCGGTCGGTTGCGCCGGGGCCACGTGGGTGACCGATGCTAGGCGCCGTGTTTGGGAGAACCCAAGTCAAGGCTTGCGGGTTCGGCTACCGTCCGCGGGCGTGACGACCGGTCAGGGCGGCGAGTTCGAAGTCATCGCCCGCATTCAGCGGCGGCTCGCCGTCCCCGGCGGCGACGGACGCGAGCTGCCGCAGCCGGGGCCCGGGGAGGTGTACTCGGGCGACGACGCCGCCGTGCTCGGCGTCCTCGGAGGGACCCGCTTCCTGCTGGCCATCGACCTCATCGTCGAGGGCGTGCACGTCGATCTCGGCCTCGGATCGCTCGCTGATGCCGGCTGGAAGGCGATCTCGGTGAACGCCAGCGACATCGCCGCCATGGGAGGACGGCCGCTGCATGCGGTCGCGGGCGTGTCGGCGCCGGCGGACACGGACCTCGACGCCGTGACCGACGGCATGGCCGAGGCGTGCCTCTCCGAGGGAATCGCCCTCGTCGGCGGGGATCTCGCCGGCGGAGAGAGGCTCGTGATCTCCGTCGCCATCACGGGCACCTGCGACGGCCGCGAGCCTGTGCTGCGCAGCGGGGCGCGGGCCGGCGACGTCATCTGGGTGAGCGGACCGCTCGGAGCCTCCGCCGCCGGCCTCGAGCTGCTGCAGGCGCGACGCCGCCCGGGCGGCCCTGCCTGCGCCGAGGCCATCGGGGGCACCGCCGGCGAGCTCCGGCTCATCGGTGCGTACCGCAGGCCGGTCGCCCGCGTGCAGGAGGGGGTGGCGGCGGCTGTGGCCGGGGCGACCGCCATGATCGACGTCTCCGATGGGCTCTCGAAGGACCTCGACCACATCGCCACGCAGTCCGGCGTCGGCCTCCGCCTCAGCTCGGTCCCGGTGGCCGAGGGGGCGACCCTCGAGCAGGCTCTCGGTGGCGGAGAGGACTACGAATTGGCCTTCACGGCGCCTGAGCAGGCGCCTGTGCTCGAGAGCTTCGAGGCGGCCGCCCTGGCGCCGCCCGTCCGGATCGGCCTGTGCTCAGACGATCCCGCCGAACGCTCGCTCGCCGGCCGGCGACTCGAGATCCGGGGTTGGGAGCACTCCTTCCGCGCCTGACGACCCGCTCCGACCCGCCCCCGCCGGGGCGGGAAGTGTCCGCGCCGCGGGGCCTCTCAGACGGACGTCTTGGCGGGGATGCGGCGCCGAGGAGGCTTTACGACCTTGCCGGCCCGGATGCACGACGTGCACACGTAGAGTCGCCGCGGCGTGCCACCCACGAGCGCCCGCACCTTCTGGATGTTCGGGTTGAAACGCCGCTTCGTCCTCCGGTGGGAGTGCGACACGTTCATGCCGAAGCCGGGTCCTTTGCCACAAAGCTCGCAAACGGCTGCCATGGGGACGCGTCACCTCGATCGACGAAAGACTGCTGGGAACAGGCTTGGAGGTTACCATCCTCCGCCATGGCCCCGACCACCCGCCCCCTCGACGCCGAGGTGGCTCCGTGAACCTGGAGCGCCTCGGGGCCGACGATCTCGCCGCCGTGATGGCGAGCTTCCAACGGGGCCTCGGCCGGCACCGCGACGTCATCAACCGATTGAACGTCTACCCCGTGCCCGACGGCGACACCGGCACGAACATGTACCTGACGCTCGAGTCCGTCACCAAGGAGCTGGCGGGGCTGGCGGCCCGGGGGGAGGCACATGACTTGGGCGCCGTCTGCAAGGCGATCTCGCACGGGTCGCTCATGGGTGCTCGCGGCAACTCCGGCGTCATCCTGTGCCAGATCCTCCGCGGTCTGGCAAAGACCTTCGCCCACCACCTCGAGACGGACGGGACCGGCGTCGGGCCGGCGGAGCTCGTCGCAGGGCTCGCCGAGGCCAACGTCGCCGCCCGCGCCGGAGTCATGAAGCCTGTCGAGGGCACCATCTTGACCGTGGCGGCGGAGGCGGCGGCGGCCGCCCGCACGGCCGCGACGGCACCGCCCGGCTGCGACCTCGCCGGCGTGGCCGAGGCCGCCCGGGAGGCCGCCGTCGAGGCGCTCTGGCGGACGCCGGAGCAGCTGGCGGTCCTCGCCAGCGCCGGGGTGGTGGATGCGGGGGGTGCCGGTCTCGTCCTGCTCTTCGACGCCCTCCTCGAGGTGATCGCCGGCCGGGAGCCGCCCGAGCGCCTACCGCTCCCCGACGACGTCGTCGCGCGCATCGCTCACGGGGTCGACTGGGTGGCCGCCCACTCCCGGGCGCCGGATGCGGCCTGGAAGCCCGACCCGACCGCCCCAGTCGCCCTCGCGGGCGCCGCACCGGCGGCCGTCCCGGGGGCGGAGGTGAGCGACGTCGGCGATCTTCGCTACGAGGTCATGTACTTCCTGGAGGCACCCGACCATGCCATACCGGCGTTCAAGAACGTCTGGGCAGGCATCGGCGACTCGATCGTCGTCGTCGGCGGCGACGGCATGTGGAACTGCCACATCCACACGAACGACATCGGGGCCGCCGTGGAAGCCGCCATCGACGCCGGCCGGCCGCGCAACATCCGCGTGACCGACCTCTTGGAGCAGGTCGAGGAGGAGTCCTGGGTGCGCCGAGCGGCCGGCAGCGCCGCGGTCGAGGAGGAGGATCTCGGGCCGGCGCCGGTGACGAGCGTCGTCGCCGTGGCCACGGGCGACGGCATCGGACGTATCTTCCACTCGCTCGGCGTCCGCCACATCGTGGCGGGCGGGCAGTCGATGAACCCCTCCACCGAGCAGATACTGCAGGTGATGAAAGCCACTCCCGGCGCCGAGGTCATCGTGCTCCCGAACAACAAGAACATCAGCGCCGTCGCCACCCAGGCGTGCGAGCTCGCCGGCAAGCCCGCTCGGGTCGTGGACACGGCCGGCATCCAAGAGGGCTTCGCCGCCCTGCTCGAGTACGACCCTGAGGTCGGAGCGGACGCCAACGCCGAGGCGATGGCGGCCGCCGCCGCCCGCGTCGTCGCGGGCGAGGTCACCCAGGCCGTGAGGGCGAGCGACACCGAGGTGGGCGAGATCCTCCCCGGGGACTGGATCGGTGTGTCCCGGCGGGGGATCGAGGTCGTCGCCCCCACCGTGGCCGATGCGACCATCCGCCTGCTCGACCGGCTGCTGACCGAGCAGCACGAGATCATCACGATCATCGAAGGCGCCGGAGCGAAGCCGGCCGACACCCGCCGGGTGACGGAATGGCTCGCCGAGCATCGTCCCGACCTGGCCATCGAACTGCACCACGGCGGCCAGCCGCTGTACCCGTATCTCGTCGCGGTCGAGTGAGCCCGCGCACCCTCCCATCGCTGAGCGGCAAAGCCGTCTCCGAGCTGAAGGCCGTCTCGCCCCGCAAGGTCGCCGGGCTGCGGGCGCTCGGGATCGAAACGGTGCTCGACCTGCTCACGCACTACCCGCGTCGGTACGCCGACCGCACCAACGAGGCGGCGATCGCCGATCTCATCGAGGGCGAGGAGGCGGTCGTCACGGCCAACGTGCTGCGCAGCTCGACCCGCCGCATGCGGGGGGGCCGGTCCACGGCCGAGATCGTCCTGCACGACGGGACGGCATCGTTGACCTGCACGTTCTTCAACCAGGGGTGGCGCGCCCGGCAGTTCTCCGCAGGACAGAGGGTGACCGTGTTCGGCAAGGTGCGCATCTACCGGAACCAGCGCCAGATGGCCAACCCCGTCATCGATCTCGTCGGCGACCAGACCGGCCGCATCGTCCCGATCTACCCCCAATCCGGCAAGGCGAACGTGAGCTCGGTGGAGCTCTCCCGATACGTCAACGAGGCGCTCGAGCGAGCGGGTGATTTCGCCGATCCCGTGCCGGAGCGCCATCTGAGCGATCTGCGCCTCGTGGGGCGAACAGCCGCCTACCGCGACGTGCACGCCCCTGACGAGCTGGCCGACACGCAGCGAGCCCGCTACCGACTGGCCTTTGACGAGCTCCTCCGGCTGCAGCTCCTCCTCGTGCGCAAGAAGCGCGCCGTCGCCTCCTCGACCGTCGGGCTCGTGCACGACACCACGCCTGGCGGGCTCGTGGCGAGCTTCGTCCACGGCCTGCCCTTCGAGTTGACGGGCGCGCAGCGGCGCGCCATCCACGAGATCGCCGCCGACCTGTCGCAAGCGCATCCGATGAACCGCCTCCTGCAGGGCGACGTCGGCTCCGGAAAGACCGTCGTGGCCGTGGCCGCCTTGCTGTACGCCGTGCAGGGCGGCCATCAGGGAGCCTTCATGGTCCCGACCGAGGTGCTCGCCGAGCAGCACTACCTGTCCGTGCGCCGGCTCTTGGACGGGTTGATGGTGCCCGACCCGGGGCGGTTAGGGGGTGAGTGGCTTCTCCACGTCGAGCTGTTGACGAGCCGGACGCCGGCAGGCGAGCGAGCCCGCCTCCTCGGCCTGCTCGCCACCGGCCAGCTCGACCTCGTCGTCGGGACGCACGCCTTGCTGACCGGCGACGTGACCTTCTCGTCTCTCGGCGTCGTCGTCGTGGACGAGCAGCACCGCTTCGGGGTCGAGCAGCGGGCGGCCCTATCCGAGAAGGGACAGGCCGAGCCGGACCTTCTCGTCATGACGGCAACCCCCATCCCGCGGACGGCTGCCATGACCGTCTACGGGGATCTCGACCACACGACGCTCGACGAGATGCCGCCCGGACGCACGCCGATCACGACGCGCCTCGTCGGATGGGAGGCTGAAGGCGCCGTCTGGAGACACGTGAGGGCGGAGCTCGACGCCGGCCACCAGGTGTACGTCGTGTGCCCGCTCGTGGGGGGAGGGGCCATGGAGGAGGAGGGATGGGACGAGGGCCTCGACGCCAGGACGGCCGACGGCTCCCTCGACGAGGAGGATCTGATCGAGGACGACAGCTCGGGTGGAAGCCCGCCGCCGAGTCGGCCCGACGGCCGCCTCGCCCTCACGCTCGAGACCGAGCGGCCGGCGCCCCGGGGCGCCGTGGAGGAGCGCGAGCGCCTGGGGGCCACTGAGCTCGCCGGCTACCGCATCGGGCTCCTGCACGGTCAGCTGCCCTCGAAGGACAAGGAGGGTGTGATGGAGGCGTTCCGGCGTGGCGAGATTCAAGTGCTCGTGGCCACGACGGTCGTCGAGGTGGGGGTCGACGTCGCCAATGCCACCGTCATGGTGATCGAGGACGCCGACCGGTTCGGGATCGCCCAACTCCACCAGCTGCGTGGGCGGGTCGGGCGCGGGGAGGCGAAGTCGCGTTGCTTCCTCCTGGCCGCTCCTGTCTCTGCGCTGGCGGAGGGGCGGCTGGAGGCCGTGGTCCGGACCGAGAACGGCTTCGAGCTGGCGGAGGCGGATCTCGACCTGCGCGGCAGCGGGACGGTGCTGGGATCGCGCCAGAAGGGGCGTTCCGACCTCAAGCTCGGCAACCTCAAGCAGTATCGCCACCTCGTGCTGAAGGCCCGCGACGTGGCCACGAGAGTCCTGGACGACGATCCGGAGCTGGTCGATCCTGAGAACCACCTGCTGTGGGAGGAGGTGGAGCTCTTCGTGTCCGAGGAGGAGCGCCAGTTCCTCTTCCGGAGCTGAGGGCGGGCGCCGTGCTGCGTGTCATCGGCGGCGACGCCAAGGGCCGCAGGCTCGTCGCCCCTCCCGTCGAGGGCCTCCGCCCCACGAGCGAGCGGGTGCGCGAGGCCATGTTCGACATCCTCGAATCCCGCGACCTCGTCGCGGGCGCCGTCGTGCTCGACTTGTTCAGCGGGAGCGGGGCACTCGGCATCGAGGCGCTTTCGCGGGGCGCCGCCGGCGTCACCTTCGTCGAGCAGGATCGCCGGGCGGTGCTCGCCATCGAGCGCAA
>DASPSK010000154.1:0-15716 GCA_035623975.1 Acidimicrobiales bacterium
GAGCTTGGAGGTGAGCGCCCGGCGGTACTGAGACCGCCGCGGGTCGTCGAGGTCCATCGTCTCGATGAGATCCACGATCTGCTGGCGGGCCTCGTCGTCTCCCGGGACCTTCTCGAGCAGGTCGGCGATGCGGGTGGCCACCTCGTCCGGCGACCAGGTGCCGGAGCCGTCCGGGGAGCGGGGAAGACGGGCCCGAGCAGCGATCCGGCGTGTCTCTGCGTTCTCGGGTATGCGCTCCAGGAGGGTGAGCGCCTCGGCGGCCCTACCGTCCTCCACGAGGAGAGCGGCGAGGGCCTCGATGGCGCCGGCGTGGGCAGGCTCGAGCTCGAGCGCCCTGCGCAACGACGCCTCGTCCCCGCGGTCGACCAGCTGGTCGGCTTCGCTTGGCTGGGGAGCGAGCCGGTCCACGAACTCCTGCACGGCCCGCTCCGGGAGGGCGCCGAGGAACTGGTCGACCACCTTGCCTTCATGAATGGCAAACACGGCCGGGATCGACTGCACCTGGAACGTCGAGGCGATCCGCGGGTTCTCGTCGACGTTCACCTTGGCGAGGGCGACGGTCCCCCCGGTGGCGTCAATGACCTTTTCGAGGATGGGCCCGAGGGTGCGGCAGGGACCGCACCAGGGTGCCCAGAGGTCGATGACCACGGGCACGGTCATGGAGCGTTCCAGCACTTCAGCCTGGAACGTGGCGTCGGTGACGTCGATGGCGGCCACGGTCTTGCACGCTACCGGCCCCGTCACGCTCAAGCGACGAAGTACTTCGCCTTCGGGTGGTGACACACGATCGCCAGCGTTGTCTGCTCAGGGTGCAGCTGGAAGCCCTCGCTCACCGTCACGCCGATGCGCCCGGCCTCGAGAAGGTCGACGACCTTGGCGTTGTCTTCGAGGTCTGGGCAGGCGGGATAGCCGAACGAGTAGCGGCCGCCGCGGTGCTGCTGGCGGAAGAGGCCTGTGAGCGTCGGGGCGTCCTCCCCGGCGAAACCCCACTCCTCCCGGATACGTCGATGCCACAGCTCAGCCAGGGCCTCTGCCATCTCGACCGAGAGCCCGTGCAGGCTGACGTAGTCGAGGTAGCGGTCGGCGGCGAAGAGCTCGGCCGTGCGTATGGAGGCCGCGGGCCCCATGGTGACGACGTGGAAGGCCGCGTAGTCCTTCTCGCCCGAGTCGACTGACCGGAAGAAGTCGGCGATGCAGAGGTAGGGCTCCTTGCGCTGGCGGGGAAAGTGAAAACGCGCGCGCTCGGTCGTGCGGTCGTCGTCGGTGTAGATGATGAGGTCCGTGCCGTCCGAGTTGGCCGGGAAGTACCCCCAGGCGACCGAGGGGATGAGGACACCTTCGGCCTTCGCCTCGTCGAGGCGCGCCCTCAGCTCGGCGCGGATGCGCTCCTTGAAGTCGGCGTCGGTCTCCCCCTCGAGTGGGCGGTAGCCCCATTGGTTGCGAAAGAGGGCCGTCTCGTTGAGGTACGAGACGACGTCGTCGAGCGGGACCCCCTTGGCGACGCGGCTGCCGAGGAATGGCGGCACGAAGACCTCGTTGTCGGTCTCGACCTCGGGCGAGCGCGCCGGCAGGCTGGCGGGGTCCACCTCGGCGAGCATCTCGCTCTGGCGCTTGGGCAGCACGCGGCCGGATCGCTCGGTGCCGAAGGAGGGATCGTCGACGCCGCTGCGCTTGATCTCCATCATGCGATCCAGGACGTGGAGGCCCTCGAAGGCGTCCTTGCCGTAGAAGACCTTGCCGTCGTAGGTGTCCCGCAGGTCCCTCTCGACGTAGCTTCTCGTGAGGGCGGCACCCCCGAGCACGACGGTGTAGGAGCATTTGCCCAGGCGGTTGAGCTCCTGCAGGTTCTCGCGCATGATGAGCGTGGACTTGACGAGAAGGCCGCTCATGCCGATCGCATCGGCGCCGACGTCGTCGGCTTTCGCGATCATCTCGGCGATGGGCACTTTGATCCCGAGGTTGAAGACCTCGTAGCCGTTGTTCGTGAGGATGATGTCCACGAGGTTCTTGCCGATGTCGTGGACGTCGCCCTTCACGGTGGCAAGCACGATGCGGCCGCGACCGCCCGACTCCACCTTCTCCATGTGCGGCTCGAGGTGAGCGACCGCCGCCTTCATCGTCTCGGCGGACTGCAACACGAACGGCAGCTGCATCTGCCCCGATCCGAAGAGGTCGCCGACGGTCCGCATGCCCGCCAGCAGCATGTCGTTCACGATCGCGAGAGCGGCATGCCCCTTCGCGAGCGCCTCGTCGAGCTCGTCGGTCAGACCGTTACGGTCACCGTCGACGATGCGCTGCTCGAGGCGCCGTTCCACTGTCCAGTCGCTCCGGTCCTCGCGGGTGGCGGTAACGGCGCCCCCCGCTTTCTCGAAGAAGTCGATGAGCTCCGCCAGCGGGTCATAGCCTTGACGCCGCCGGTCGTAGACGAGATCGAGGCAGAGCTCTCGTTCGCGCTCTCCGATGCGGTTGAGGGGAAGAATCTTGCCGGCATGCACGATGGCGGCGTCGAGACCTGCCTCGGTGCACTCGTGCAGGAAGACCGAGTTGAGCACCTGGCGCGCCGCCGGGCTGAGCCCGAAGGAGATGTTGGAGAGGCCGAGGACGGTGTGGACGCCGGGGAGCTGTGCCTTGATCCGCTTGATCCCCTCGATCGTCTCGATGCCGTCCCGGCGGGACTCTTCCATGCCGGTCGACAGCGGCAGGGCGAGGGGGTCGAAGAGGAGATCTTCGGGCTTGAGGCCGTAGCGGTCGACGGCCAGGTCATGGATGGCCTTGGCGGCGCGGAGCTTCCAGTCCGCCGTGCGTGCCTGCCCATCGGTGTCGATGCAGGTGCAGATGACGGCGGCGCCGTAATCCTTGGCGAGGGTGAGGAAGCGGTCGAGCCGCGTGCCCGGGGCGTCGCCGTCCTCGAGGTTGACCGAGTTGAGGACCGCTCGCCCGCCGATCCACTGCAAGGCGGCCTCGACGACGGGAGGTTCGGTCGAGTCGATCACGAGGGGGATGGTCGACTGGCCGGCGAAACGCGACGCTACCTCGGTCATGTCCCGCACGCCGTCGGCGCCCGTGTAGTCGACGCAGACGTCGATCATGTGGGCGCCCTCTCGTACCTGGTCCTTCGCCATGGCGACCGTCGTCTCCCAGTCGCCCGCAAGCATCGCCTCCCGAAAGCGTTTCGAGCCATTGGCGTTCGTCCGCTCCCCGATGACGAGAAACGACAGCTCCTGCTCGAAGGGCACGGCCGCGTAGAGCGAGGCGGCGCCGGGCTCGTGCACGGGCTGGCGTCGCGCCGGCGTGAGCTGCCTGCACGTCTCGACGACTCTTGCCAGGTGCTCGGGCGTCGTTCCGCAGCAGCCGCCGATCACCGAGACGCCGAGCTCGGTGACGAACGAGGCCAGGTGCTCGGCGAGGGCGTCCGGCGTGAGGTCGTAGTGCATCTTGCCTTCGACGACCGTCGGCAGCCCGGCGTTGGGGAGGGCGGAGATGGGCGTGAGGCAGTGCTCGAAGAGGTGGCGGAGCGGCTCGCGCATCTCCACCGGTCCGGTGGCGCAGTTCGTGCCGATGACGTCTGGCTCCATCGCTTCGAGGGCGGTGAGGGCCGCGCCGATCTCGGTGCCGAGCAGCATTCGCCCGGTCAGCTCGATCGTGACCTGGACCTGCACGGGGACCTGGCGCCCGGCCGCGGCCATCGCCCGCCGGCATGCCTGAATGGCTGCCTTGGCCTGCAAGGTGTCGTAGCTCGTCTCGATCAGGAGGAGGTCGGCGCCTCCGGCGAGAAGTCCGCGGGCGAGCACCTCGTAGGCATCGCGGATGTCCTTGAAGCTGATCTGGCCAAGCGTGGGGAGCTTCGTCCCCGGACCAAGCGATCCGGCGACGAAACGCGGATGGTCGGGCGTCGAGTAACCGTGCACCACCTCGGCGGCGAGCTCGGCCGACCGTCGGGCGAGCTCCTCTGCCCGATCGCCGAGCCGGTACTCGGCGAGCACGTAGGGGAGGGCGCCGAAGGAGTTCGTCTCGACGACGTCGACGCCGACTTCGAGAAACGACCGGTGAAGATCGCGCACCACGTCGGGGCGGGTGAGGCAGAGATACTCGTTGCAGCCCTCGTAGGATTCCCCGCCGAAGTCGTCGGCGGAGAGCTCGGCACGCTGCAGGTTCGTGCCCGTGGCGCCGTCGAAGATGACGACGCGCTCGCGCGCCAGCTGCAAGTAGAGAGGGGGAGACGACACCTTGGCCGATTCTACTTGGAGCAGCGCCTTCCTCCTCACTTCAGGCCACCTCAGGTCGGTGGTCGGGGGGCAATCCTCGTCTCGATCCGGACGTCCGCCTGCGCGGCCGTCGGCCTGCCCGCCGGCGCCGTGGTCGGCCTGCCCGCCGGCGCCGTCAACCCGCCTCCGGCGGCCCCGCCCTTGCCCGCCGGGTGGCCGACGTGGGAGAGGCTGCGGCGGCTGCGCTCGAGCACTGCCCAGGCGGCGCACTCGCTCGCGACGGCGGGCAGGAACGCCCAGCGCATCAGCTGCTGCTCCACAGCCGCCCGGTCCTCGCCGAACTCGAGCAGGCTGAGCGCGAGGCGACGACCGTGCAGCCGGAGGCGCTCGCTCACCCTGGCGTGGGGGACGGCCTCGATCTCCCTGGCGTGCCGGTCCTGCAGGGACTCAGGAAGGCGACGGAGGTGCCGCCGCGCGAGTGGGGGCAGATGGCGGCGGACGGCGAGGGCCTCCGGGCGCCACTCTGCCATCTCGAAGTCCACGCATCGCTTGATCGTGCGGGCGAAGGGGGCGTTCGGGCCGGAGCGCTCGCCCAATCCCAAGGCTCTGGCCAGCTCCTCCAGGTCGAGCTCGAGGCCGCCGGGCAGCTCGTCGAGCTCCGCCGCCAGCCTTCGCAGCAACCACGTCGTCGAGGGACCGAGCACCGGCAGCCAGTAGGTCTCCACGTAAGAGGAGCGTGGGTCGTAGCCGACCTCGTCCACAACCGGGTCGAGCCACGCCTCGACCCGCAGGGTCGGCTGCCCGGGCCGTCCGGGCGCCTCGGGGGAAGTCCAGGCCCCGGTCGAGAAACGCATCATGGTCATGTCGCCTCCTAAAGGGGGTGTTTCGTCACGGGCAGCCTTCAGAGTATTTCATAGGAATTCATCATATTCAATATCTCTTCATGCCAACGGCAACGGTCCCAGGGGCGGGGTGGGAATGTTGAGTGAAGGGGTAGGGTTTCTGGTGGGTGGAGCAACGAGGTAACTGATCAGGAGGCGTTCGACCGGTGGCGAGCTTCAGGGACCTGCTCAGCCAGGTCAAGCAATCGATCCGAGAGGTCGACCCGGCGGGTGCCGAAGCCGAGAGCGGGCAGGCGATCTTCCTCGACGTGCGCGAGGCCGACGAGTACGCCCAGGGTGCGATCCCGGGGGCGCTCCACATCCCCCGCGGTTACGTGGAGCTGCAGATTGAAGGGCAGGTGCCGGACAAGTCGCAGCCGATCGTTGTCTACTGCGCCGGGGGCACGCGCTCGGCGCTCGCCGCCAAGGCGCTCGGCGACCTCGGCTACACCGACGTCGTGTCGATGGCGGGTGGTTTCAACAAGTGGAAGGACGAGGGTCGGCCCTGGAGCACGCCTCGCACGCTCGATGCCGACCAGCGCAACCGCTACCAGCGCCATCTCCTCCTGCCGGAGGTCGGTGAGGCCGGCCAGCAGCGCCTGCTCGAATCGCGGGTCCTGTTGCTCGGAGCCGGTGGGCTCGGCTCGCCGGCGGCCCTCTACCTGGCGGCCGCAGGTGTGGGCACCCTCGGCGTCATCGACATGGACGTCGTCGACGCCTCCAACCTGCAGCGCCAGATCCTCCACAACCTCGACCGGGTGGGCGAGCGCAAGGTCGACTCGGCCAAGAAGACGCTCACGGCCATGAACCCGGACGTCGACGTCGTCACCTACGACACGCGGCTCGGCGCCGACAACATCTTGTCGATCATCGACGGCTACGACGTGATCGTCGACGGGACGGACAACTTCCCCACCCGTTACCTCGTGAACGATGCCTCCCTGCTGAAGCGGATTCCCGTCGTGCACGGGTCGATCTTCCGTTTTGAGGGGCAGGTGACGGTGTTCAAGCCGTACGACGGGCCCTGCTACCGCTGCCTCATCCCCGAACCGCCGCCCGCCGAGCTGGCACCCTCGTGCGCCGAGGCAGGTGTGCTCGGGGTGCTCCCGGGCATCATCGGCTCCATGCAGGCGATGGAGACGATCAAGCTCCTCCTCGACCTGGGCGACCCGCTCGTCGGCCGGCTGCTCGCCTACGACGCCCTCGAGGCGTCCTTCCGGACCTTCAAGGTGCGGCGCGACCCGGCCTGCCCGGCCTGTGGCGAGAACGCCGGGCCGATCGTGATCGCCGAGTACGACGACCTGTGCATGCCCCACCCGCGGGAGGCGGCGGCGGTCTCGTCGTAAGCGCCGGGGGCGGGTTTCTCGTCTTCGGGTTCACTCGGGTCGAGCTGACACACCCATAGGGGATGATGCCAAGCGTGAGTGAGGTGCACCCGGCTCGTCAGCCGTTGGGCACCCTTGCGGAAGCCTGCCGGGACTCATGGGGTGTCCTCACCACGTCCCAAGCAGGTGCTCTGGGCGTCGACCGGAAGCAACTTCAGCGCCTGGTCGACAAAGGAGCGCTCATTCGAGAGGCTCGCGGGCTCTATCGCCTGGTGGGCGTCGAGGTGGGCGTCGAGCATCGCGCTCGAGCCGCCACCGCTCGCACCGGCGGCGTTGCGTCTCACCAGACGGCCGGTCGGATGTGGGGATATCGCGGGCCCGGCTTCGACCGTCAGACGGTTCATGTGACAGTGGGCCACGGTTCCCGTCCTGGCCCGCAACCGGACGTAGTCGTCCATCAGACACGGCGCAGCCTGGACGGTTTCAAGACGAAACGAGCTGGGGTTGAAGTGACCCGACCCCTGCGCACGGTGCTCGACGTCTCGAGCGAGTTACTCGATGACGCCCAGCTGCAGGGCTTCCTGAACTACTGCGTCTCCGAACGCCTGCTGACGGTTCGGACCCTGGAACGCTTCCTTGCCACGAAGCGGCGCGGCGTAGGAGGTCTCACCCGCCTGCGGCGGTTGGTCGCTGCTACCTGCGGCGTGGACAGCCTCGCTGAGGCAGAGTTGATCGGCCTCCTCGTGGCTGCCGGCGTCGAACGGCCCGTCTCGCAGTTCGCCGTTCGTCACGACGGCCGATTCCTCGGACGCGTCGATCTTGCGTGGCCCGCTCGCCGGGTGGCACTCGAGCTTGACGGCTACCGCTACCACTCCGACGTGCGCACCTTCGTGAGCGACCGAGAGCGGGGGAACCGCATCGTCGCCAGTGGCTGGGTGCTGCTGCGCACGACGCCCGCCTCGCTACGCCAGGCGCCCGCTTCGGTCATCTCCGACGTCAAAGCGGCCCTCGGTCGGGCGACGGCCGCCTGAGGCATCCGCCCCGCTCATTCTGGGGTGAGTTTGGGACAGATGCGTCCCCTCCGCTCTCCAGAACGAGAACCCAGAGAAACCCACCGGCCCCGCTTGGTCGCCCCCGCCGAGCCGGCCCCGCCGGGCGGCCGGCGCCGAACCGCCCCCGCCGGCCGGCGCCGCACCGCCCCCGCCGGCCCCCGCCGAGCCGCCCCCACCCGCCCGGCCCGCCGGCGCTGTCGTCTCGCCGGCTGACAGTCAGCCCTCGGCCTACGCTTGAGCCATGCCCGCACCGCCGTCACGCCCGCAGCCAGCCGACGGCGAGCCCGAGCGGCGCACGGACTCGGGCATCGAGATCAGGCGCTGCTACGACGGGACAGACCTGGAAGGCTTCGACCCGGCTACACAGCTCGGCGAGCCGGGGCACTTCCCTTACACCCGGGGCGTCCAGCCGGACATGTATCGCGGCCGCCTCTGGACCATGCGCCAGTACGCCGGCTTCGGGACGGCCGAGGCGACGAACGAGCGCTTCAAATTCCTCCTGGCGGCCGGCCAGACCGGCCTGTCGTGTGCCTTCGATCTACCCACGCAGATGGGCCTCGACTCGGATCACCCCCGCGCCGAGGGCGAGGTCGGCAAAGTCGGGGTGGCCATCGACTCACTCGAGGACATGCGTCGCCTTTTCAGCGGCATTCCCCTCGATCAGGTCACGACCTCGATGACGATCAACGCCACGGCGGCCATCCTCCTGTTGCTGTACGAGCTCGTGGCCGAGGAGCAGGGTGTGCCGGCCGCCAGCATCGGCGGCACCGTGCAGAACGACATCCTCAAGGAGTACGTCGCCCGCGGCACTTACATCTACCCTCCTCGGCCCTCGATGCGCCTTGTCACCGACACCTTCGCCTACTGTGCAGAGCGCATCCCGGGTTGGAACACCATCTCCATCTCCGGCTACCACATTCGCGAAGCGGGCTCAACGGCGGTGCAGGAGCTGGCTTTCACGCTGGCGGACGGGATCGCCTACGTCGAGGCTGCCCTCGCCGCCGGGCTGGAGGTGGACGCCTTCGCCGGCCGCCTCAGCTTCTTCTTCAACGCCCACAACAACCTCCTCGAGGAGGTGGCCAAGTTCCGGGCGGCGAGGAGGCTGTGGGCGCGGCTGATGCGCGATCGTTTCGGGGCGAAGAGCGACCGCTCGCTGCGGCTGCGCTTTCATACCCAGACGGGTGGGTCGACCCTCACGGCCCAGCAGCCCGAGGTCAACATGGTGCGCGTGACGGTGCAGGCGCTCAGTGCCGTTCTCGGGGGCACGCAGTCGTTGCACACCAACGGCTTCGACGAGGCCCTCGGACTCCCCACGGAGCGGGCCGCCAAGCTGGCGCTGCGAACCCAGCAGGTCATCGGCTACGAGTCCGGCGTGACCGACACCGTCGACCCACTGGCGGGCTCGTACTACCTCGAGTGGCTGACGGACGAGGTCGAGCGCCGGGCGCTCGAGTACATCGAGCGGATCGACGAGATGGGCGGAGCCGTCGCCGCCATCGAGGCCGGCTACATGCAGGACGAGATCGAGCAGGCCGCCTACGAGTTCGCCAAGGGGGTGGACTCGGGCGAGAGAGTGGTCGTGGGTGTCAACCGGTTCGTGGAAGAGGAGGCGGCCGAACCGGAGGTGTTCCCGATCGACCCCGCGCTGCAGCGGGCACAGATCGAAAGCGTCCTTGCCGTCCGCGCGCGGCGGGACCAGGCGCTCGTCGATGCTCTCCTCGGCGACGTCGCCGCCGCCGCCCTCGGTACCCAGAACCTCCTCGTGCCGATGCGAGCTGCCCTGAAGGCGGAGGCGACCCTCGGCGAGGTGTCCGACGTGTTGCGGGAGGCCTTCGGCGAGTACCGACCCGTGCGCTGAGGCAAGGGGGCATGGGGCATGAGGCCATGAGGCCATGAGGTCCGTCGGGCGCACCGGCGGGGGTGAGTCCGACTCGAACGGGCAGCCGGCTTACGAGCGACGAACGGGTGCTCGGGTCATCGTCCGCGACCGCGATGGGCTCGTTCTGCTGTTCTGCGGCATCGACCCGCACGCCCCGGAGGTGAGGTACTGGTTCACGCCCGGGGGTGGCCTCGATCCGGGCGAGACCTTCGAAGAGGCGGCAGCTCGAGAACTCCGGGAGGAGACCGGCTTCGAGCTGACCGCGCTGCTCGACGTCGTGCGTGAGGACGAAGTCGAGTTCCCGTTCGAGGGCGTGATGTACCGGCAGGAGCAGCGTTTCTACGCCGTAGAGGTTCCCGTGAGCGGTCCTGCCATCGACATCGACCTCGGCGGGTGGACCGAGGACGAGCGACGCTCCGTCAGCCGGTACCGATGGTGGAGCCTGGCCGAGCTCGAATCAACGGGCGAGTCCGTCCATCCGGCCGATCTCGCCGCCCTCGTGCGGTCGGTCCGCCGCTGGGGATCGGCGTCGCCTCGCTGAGCCGGCCGTCCCCGCGCCAGCCCCAGGGGAAACCTTCAGGCGTCGTGGCAGAAGGCCTGTGACGTCAGTCGCGTGCGCTCGTCCTCGCTCGAGGCGAGGTCGATGACTGTCCAGGCCATGGCTGTCGCCCCGTCGAGCACCGCCTGGTCGGCGATGGCACCGCCGGCAGCTGCCGTGAACTCCGGCTGATGGTTGACAGCGGGAAACGAGTCGAGTCCGAGCATGGGGTGGATCGACGGGATCGCCAGCGACACGTTCGCCATGTCCGTCGACCCGCTCATGATGCGATCCCCCGGCGGCGGGAAGACGCGACCGAGGGCGGTGGCGTTCGCCCGGTAGAGGTTCGCCATCGCCTCGTCGGTGCGGAACTCCGAGTAGGTCGGTCCTTGCGGGACGATCTCGAGACCGCACCCGGTCGCCAGCGCCCCCGCCTCGAAACACCGCTTCACCCTCGGCGACCACGTCTCCAACGCCTTCAGCGTGCGCGCCCGCACGTAGTACTTCGCCTCGGTGTGGGCCGGCACGATGTTGGGCGCCGCCCCGCCGAGGGTGACGATCCCGTGGACCTGGTCGCCGAAGTCGGCATGCTGGCGGAGCAGGCCGATGGCCACCTGGGCGACGGTGAGTGCGTCGGCGGCGTTGATGCCCCGCTCGGGGAAGGCGGAGGCGTGCGCCTCCTTGCCTCGGTAGACGACGTCAAAGTGCTCGACGGCGAGGCAAGGCATACGGTCGAGCTCGCCCGGGGCCGGGTGCACCATCATGGCGGCGTTCACCCCATCGAAACCCCCCCGCTCGAGCATGAGCACCTTCCCGCCACCACCCTCCTCGGCGGGTGTTCCGAGCACCTTGATCGTGATGCCGAGATCGTCGGCGAGCGGCGCCAGTGCCCGGCCGGCCCCGATTGCGGCAGAGGCGATCACGTTGTGGCCGCATGCGTGCCCGATGTCCGGCAGGGCGTCGTACTCGGCACAGATGGCGAGCACGAAGGGGCCCGAGCCGGCCGTGGCCACGAAGGCCGTCGGCAGGTCGCAGATGCCCATCACGACCGACAGCCCGGCTTCGGCGAGCTGCTCGGCGCACCAGGCCGATGCATTCTCCTCCTCGAAACCCAACTCCGGCTTGGCATGAATCCGGTGCGACAGCCCGATGAGGGTGTCGTGGTCCCTCGCGACCGTCGACGCCGCCCGCTCCTTCAAGGTGTCGGCCCCCACGGTGTCGGCGGCGCCGGTCATGCGATCACGGCCACGATGTCGCCGGCGCCGAGGGCGTCGCCCGGCTGGACTTTCAGCTCCTTCACCGTGCCCGCGCGGTCAGTGTTGATCGGGTTCTCCATCTTCATCGCCTCGAGGACGCAGATCGTCTGGCCGGCATCCACGGTGTCTCCTTCGCTCACGAGCACCTTCACGATCGTTCCCTGCATCGGTACGGTCACCCGCCCATCGCCGCCGGTGACGGGGGCGCCGGAGGATCTGGGCCGCGCGACCCGCCCCGGGCCGCTCCCGGCACCACCGCTGCCCGCACCCCCGAAGCCGCCGCCACCCGAGTCGGTGTCGGGCACCCAGAGCTTGACGCGGTAGCGCCTGCCGTCGACCTCGGCGTCCACCTCCCGCAGCGCCCGCCGCTCGCCGCCGCCTCCCTCGACCGGGCCGGCGGCCGCCGCGCGGGGGGCCACGGCGGAGAAGTCGAGCCGCTCCTCGACCCAGCGGGTCGAGGGCGCCGCGGAGACGAAGTCAGGATGAGCGAGGATCGCCTCGTGGGCGGGGATCGTCGTGGCGATGCCCTCGACGACGGTCTCGGAAAGCGCCCGCAGCATCCGCCGGCGGGCGACCTCGCGGTCCTCCCCCCAGACGATCACTTTGGCGACGAGGTTGTCGTAGAACTGGCTGACCGTGTCGCCGGACTCGTAGCCGCTGTCGGTGCGTACGCCAAAACCTCCAGGCGCCCTGAAGCGAGAGATCCGCCCGGGGCTCGGGAGGAAGCTGCCACCGGCGGGGTCCTCGGCGTTGACCCGGCACTCGATGGCGTGCCCGCGGCGAGTCGACGCCAGCTCAGCCTGGGTGAATCCGATCGGCTCTCCCGCCGCGACCCACAGCTGCAGGGCCACGAGGTCGAGTCCCGTCACTAGCTCCGTCACCGGGTGCTCGACCTGGAGGCGGGTGTTCATCTCGAGGAAGTAGAACGCCCCGTCTTCGTAGAGGAACTCGACCGTCCCCGCACCCTCGTACCCGCACGCCTTGCAGATCCGCACGGACGCCTCGCCCATCGCCTGGCGGAGGTCGTCGGGGAACGCCGGTGCGGGCGACTCCTCGATGAGCTTCTGGTGCCGGCGCTGATAGGAGCAGTCGCGCTCGCCGAGCCAAAGGGCGTTGCCGTGGCGGTCGGCGAAGACCTGCATCTCGACGTGTCGTGGCCAGTTCAGGTAGCGCTCTGGGTACACCTCGGGCCGGCCAAAGTAGGCCGTCGCCTCCCGGCGGGCAGACTCGATCGCCTCGGCCGCCTCGTCGGGCCCGGCGACCACCTTCATGCCGCGCCCGCCGCCCCCGAAGGCGGCCTTGATCGCCACCGGCCAGCCGTGCTCCTCGCCGAAGGCCACGACGTCGGAGGCGTTCTTGAGGGGCTCGCTGCGACCCGGGACGCCGGCGACGCCAGCTTTCTCGGCGGCGATGCGCGAGGAGATCTTGTCGCCCATCACCTCGATTGCGTCACTCGGCGGCCCGACGAAGGTTGCGCCCGCCGCGGCGACGATGCGGGCGAAGTCGGCGTTCTCGGCGAGGAAGCCGTACCCGGGGTGGACGGCGTCGGCGCCGCTCCGGTCGATGGCGGCGAGGATGGCGCCGGTGTTGAGGTAGCTGTCGGCGGCCGTCTGGCCTCCGAGGGAGTAGGCCTCGTCAGCCAAGCGGACGTGAAGGGCGTCCCGGTCGAGGTCGGAGTACACGGCAACGGTCGTGATGCCGAGCTCACGGCAGGTTCGGATGACCCGCACGGCGATCTCGCCCCGGTTGGCGATCAACACCTTCTCGAACACTGTTCCCCTTCCTGCGCGCCTAAGGTCGCCTGCCGATGCCCGAAGACCTATCGTCGCGGGATCTCCCGGCTTCGCAGCGCTCAGCCGAGCAGGCTACCCGCGGCGCCGCTGAGTCCACGAGGCGACGTGGCGGGGTGGCGTTCGCCTCTCCGGTGCGACTGGCCGTCGTCGACTCCACGAACCGCTACCTGGCGGACCTCGCCCGCGAAGGCGCTCCCGAAGGGACGTCCGTGCTGGCCGATCGCCAGACCGCGGGCCGGGGCCGCCTCGGCAGGCGGTGGGTCGATGTGGAGGGTGGATCGGTCTTGTGCTCGGTGTTGTTTCGCCCGGTGTTGGCGCTCGAGCGCTGGCACCTGCTCACGTGGCTGGTGGCGCTCGCCGCCCGGGACGCCTGCGCCGATGCGGCCGCTGTCGAGCTGACCTGCAAGTGGCCCAACGACTTGCAGGCGGGGGAGCGCAAAGTCGCCGGCCTGCTGGCGGAGGCGGTCTTCCCGCCCGGCGTCGAGGCGCCGCCGCCCCTCGTCGTCGGCATCGGCATCAACTGCAACTGGCCGGCTGGCTGGCCTCCCAGCGACGACCCGGACGCTGCCGCCATCACTGCCCGCGCCACGGCATTGGATCGGGTCGCCGGCCTGCCCGTCGACCGCGACGCCGTCGCCGAGCGCCTCCTCGACCGGGTCGCCCAGCGGTACTCGGCCCTCGGCGACTCGCCGCGGGGTGCTCGCTCGCTCGTGGCCGAGTACCGGCGCAACCTCTCGACGCTCGGGCGGCTCGTGCGCGTCGAGCTCGCCGACGAGTCCTTCACCGGCAGCGCCCTCGACGTCGACGAGGACGGTCACCTGCTCGTGGACGTGGGCGCTTGCATCCGCACCGTCGCCGCCGGCGACGTTGTCCACCTGCGTTGAGCCTGCTCGCAGGAGCGGGCGCGCCGCTGGGCGCGGCCGTGCTGGACGGGCGTCGACCGGGACCGGTGGCCGATGTCGCTCTGGCGGCGGCGTAGCCTCGGGGTCATGCGACTCCTGATCACGGGTGGCGCCGGCTTCATCGGCTCGAACTTCGCCCGCTACTGGTCGACCCACCGGCCTGACGACCGGATCGTCGTTCTCGATGCCCTCACCTATGCGGGCAACCGCGACAACCTGGCCGATCTCGAAGCGAGCGGCCGGATCGCCTTCGTGCACGCCGACATCGCCGACCAGGCGGCCGTGGAGGAGACCATCACGACGCACGCGCTCGACACGATCGTCAACTTCGCCGCCGAGTCGCACAACAGCTTGGCGGTGCTGGATCCGACGCGCTTCTTCCGGACGAACGTGATGGGCACCGTCGCCCTCTGCGAGGCGGCCCGCCGACTCGAGGTCGCCCGCCTGCACCACATCTCGACCTGCGAGGTGTACGGCGACCTCGCCCTCGACAGTGAGGAGGCCTTCACGGAGGACTCCCCCTACCGACCGCGGACGCCCTACAACGCCTCGAAGGCCGCCGCCGACCACGTGGTGCGCTCGTACGGCGAGACGTTCGGGCTGCAGGCGACGATCACGAACTGCTGCAACAACTACGGCCCGTACCAGTTCCCCGAGAAGGTCGTCCCCCTCTTCGCCACCCGGGCGCTCAAAGGGGAGCCCCTGCCGCTGTACGCCTCCACGAAGAACCGGCGTGAGTGGCTGCACGTCGACGATCACTGCAGCGCCATCGAGGCGGTGCTCGACCGGGGCCGGATCGGGGAGACGTACCTCGTCGGCTCCGGCCAGGAGGAGAGCATCGAGGAGCTCGCCGACATCATCCTCGAGGCGACCGGCCAGCCGGAGAGCTTGAAGCGGATCGTCCCGGACCGACCGGGCCACGACCGGCGTTACCTGCTCGACTCCACGAAGATCAAGACGGAGCTCGGGTGGGAGCCAAAGGTGAGCTTCGCCGACGGCATCGCCGCCACGATCGCCTGGTACCGCGACAACGAGGCTTGGTGGGAGCCACTCCTGCGGCGCGCCCCCGTGGTCGAGGACTCCTGGGGGCAACCGCCGCCTCCGACCGACGCCGGTACCGCCGCCCCCGCCTCCGCCCCTGCTCCCGCCTCCGTTCCTGCTCCCGCCCCCGCCGCCGCCACGGCATCAGCAGCCGATCCCGCGCCCGGCGACTGAGTCGACCTTGCGCATACTCGTCACCGGTGCCGCCGGGCAGGTGGGATCAGAGCTCGTCGCCGAGCTCGACCGGCGGGCCAGAGACCGCCATCACGGATCGCCCTGGCACATCGCCGCCACCACCCGCGCCGAGCTCGACGTCGCCTCCCGTGATTCGGTGCTGGCGGCGGTCGTGAGCGCCGAGCCGCAGGTGATAATCCATCCCGCCGCCTGGACCGCCGTCGACGAGTGCGAAGCTGACCCCGACCGCGCCTTCCTCGTGAACACCCTCGGCACGCGCCATGTCGCCGAAGCAGCCCGCCTCGTGGGCGCCCACGTCTGCTTCTTCTCGACCGACTACGTCTTCGACGGCCGCTCCGACCGCCCCTACCGCGAGTGGGACGAACCGAACCCGCTGTCGGTGTACGGCCGATCCAAGCTGGCGGGAGAACGCGAGCTCGGCCCCGGGGCCACCATCGTGCGGACTGCCTGGGTGTATGGGCGCATCGGGTCGAACATGGCCAAGACCGTCCTGCGGCTCGCGTCCGAGCGAACAACCCTGCACTTCGTCGACGACCAGCACGGCTCTCCCACGCTCGCGAGCGATCTCGCCCGCAAGGTCGTCGATCTCGCCCTCGCCCGCAAGCCCGGCCTCTACCACGTCACGAATCAGGGCAGCACGACGTGGTAC
>DASPSK010000215.1:0-6964 GCA_035623975.1 Acidimicrobiales bacterium
GAGCACCTGGGCGAGCCAGAACCTGTACACGTGCCAGAGGTGGTCGACGAGATCACGGACCGTCCAGTCCGGGCATGTCGGCACGCCCCGGTCGAGTGTGTCCCCTGCGAGCGCCGCCAAGCGGGCGGCGTCGGCGGAAACGTCGTCGAGGTACCGGTCGAAGGACAACGGTGTCGGGCTCATGGGCGGGGTCCGTCATCGCTCGCGCCCGACTGCTTCTCGCCGGCCTTCTCCTGGGCTGACCGCCGCCCGGCCCCGGCCGGCGGCCCCGTCGGCTGGCGGTGGAGCCGGCGGGCGTCGGTGAGGCTGCGCACCGCCGGCGGGGCCGGCGGTGGCGGGGGTTCCAGCCCGGCCGCCTTCGCGATGGCCGCCGCGACGGACTTCGGATCCTCCACCTCCAGGATGAGGTAGCGGTAGCGGAAGCCCGTCGTCTCCACGACGACGGCGTTTCTCGCGAAGCCGCAGGCCCAGAAGGACCAGCCGTCGCGGCCATGCTGCGACCCGAGCTTGAACAGGGTGGTGCGGGCGCGTCGAGGTTGACGAAGTCGGCGACTCACATGCTGGTAGGCGGCAGGATCGTGGGTCGCGCCGATCACGCAGGAAAGGGGCACCCGGACGCCTCGCTGCAGCGCAAATACCATCCGCCAGCCGGTCAGGCGGATGACGAGCGTGTCGCCCTCGATCCCCGTCGTCGCCCAGACTTTCGGCGGATTCCGCGTCGAACGGACGAAGGGCTCGAGCCCCGCACCGCCGTCCGGGGGCGGGCCGCCTAAGAGACCCATGCGGCCCGCAGCCGTTTCCAGCTCACCGGGAGGGCTTCAGGCAGGACGCGGACCCCGGCGGTCGCCGTCATGAAATTCGTGTCGCCGATCCAGCGCGGCACGACGTGCACGTGCAGGTGGGCGGGGATGCCGGCGCCGGCCGCGCGGCCGAGGTTGAGGCCGAGATTGAGCCCGTCGGGGTGGTAGGCGCCTCTGACCGCCGTCACGCTCTCGTGCACCGCCTCCCACAGACGAGCTGCCTCCTCCGGTGTCAGATCGTCCAAGTCCCGCACGTGCCGGCGCGGCATGACCATCAAGTGGCCCGTCGTGTAGGGGAAGGCGTTCAGAATGGCGATCATCGTCTCGTTCGACCAGACGACGTAGCGATCCTCGTCCGGTGCGGGCGACGAGACGATGGCGCAGAAGACACAGCTCTCGTCGAGCTCGGCGCCGTCGCTCGAAGCAAGCCCCGACGGTTCGCCCGCTGTCATCACGCCCCCTTCCTCCGGGCCATCGGCCAGGGAGCCCGAGCCGACGTAGGCCGCCCGCCAGCCTGCCCAGAGATGCTCCAGGCTCATACCGGCGCGCCCCGCGCCGGCGCCGCCGCCTCCGCCACCGCCCGGGCGACGAAGCTCGACAAGGGCACGTCACGCTCGGGCGGTCCCTCTCCGCGGCCGTTCACGCCCACGGTGCGGGCGGCGACGTCGTCGGCCCCGACGGCGAGCACGTAGGGCAGCTTCTCGAGCTTGGCCCTGCGAATGCGCGCCGAGAGGGGCTCATCGGCGAGCTCCATGTCGGCGCGTACGCCGGCTTGCGACAGCAGGCTCACGACCTCGGCAGCATACGGCTCATGGTCGTCGCGCACCGGGAGGACGCGTACCTGCACGGGGGCGAGCCACATCGGGAACGCCCCGGCGTAGTGCTCCACGAGCACGGCGAAGAAGCGCTCCACCGAACCGAAGAGCGCACGGTGGATCATGACGGGACGGTGCCGGGCGTTGTCGGCGCCGACGTACTCCAGGCCGAAACGCTGCGGTTCCTGGAAGTCGAGCTGGATCGTGGATATCTGCCACGTACGCCCGATCGCATCTCGCGCCTGCACGGAGATCTTCGGTCCGTAGAAGGCGCCACCGCCTTCGTCGAGTGCGAGGTCGAGGTCCATGGCGTCGGCTGCAAGGCGGAGCGCCTCGGTGGCTTCGGCCCAGTCCTCCTCGCTCCCGACCGCCTTCTCCTCCGGTTTGGTCGAGAGCTCCAAGTAGAAGTCCTCCAGGCCAAAGTCACCGAGGAGGTCGAGCACGAAGCGCAAGAGCGAGGCGAGCTCGGCGGCCATCTGCTCGCGGGTGCAGAAGATGTGGGCATCGTCCTGGGTCATCCCTCGCACCCGCGTGAGGCCGTGGACGACGCCGGACTTCTCGTAGCGGTAGACGGAGCCGAACTCGAACAGCCGCATGGGGAGCTCGCGGTAGGAGCGCTGGCGGCTGGCGAAGATGAGGATGTGGAACGGGCAGTTCATGGGCTTCAGGTAGTACTGCTGCCCGCCGTCGAGCTCCATGGGGGGGAACATGCCCTCGGCGAACCAGTCGAGGTGTCCGGAGGTCTCGAACAGCTCCGCTTTTGAGATGTGCGGGCTGTTGACGAAGTCGTAGCCCGCCTCCTCGTGCCGGCGACGCGAATAGTCCTCCATGAGCTTGCGCACGAGGCCGCCCTTGGGATGGAAGACGGCCAGACCCGAGCCGATCTCGCTCGGGAAGGAGAAGAGGTCGAGCTCGGCGCCGAGGCGCCGGTGGTCGCGGCGCTCGGCCTCCTCGAGACGGTGGAGATGGTCGGCGAGCGCCTGAGCCGATTCCCACGCCGTCCCGTAGATCCGCTGCAGCTGCCGGCGGTGCTCGTCCCCGCGCCAGTAGGCGCCGGCCACGCGCGTCAGCTTGAAATGCCCCAACCGGTCCGTGGCGGGCACGTGCGGGCCGCGGCAGAGGTCGACGAACGATTCCGTGTTGCGGTAGGTGGTGACGAGGCCGTCTTCACCGCCAGCCTCCCGGGCGATCTCCGGGTCGGCGGCCCGGCGGGCGACGTCTTCGATGATCTCCCGCTTGTAAGGCTGATGGGCGAACAGCCCCAGACCCTCCTCGATCGAGTGCTCCTCGCGGACGAAGGGCTGAGCCTCGGCGATGATCTCCCGCATCCGAGCCTCGATGGTCTCGAGATCCGTGTCGCTGAAATGAGCGCCGCCCGGAAGCTCGAAGTCGTAGTAGAAGCCGTCGGCGATCGCCGGCCCGATGGCAAAGCGCGCCCCCGGCCAGAGCGACAGCACGGCTTGGGCGAGGACGTGGGCGGTGGAGTGACGCAGCACGGCCCGGCCCTCCTCGCTGGATCGGGTGACGATCGCCACCTTCGCCTCGTGCGGCAAGGGACGCCCCAGGTCCCGGAGCTCTCCGTCCACCTCGACGGCGACGGCGTCTGCGGCCAGGCGAGGACCGATCGAGGCCGCCACTGCCGTGCCAGTCGAGCCTTCCGGCAGGGAGCGCTCGCTCCCGTCGGGCAGGATGACGGTGATCTCGTTGGTCATCGGGTCAATTTACGGCGCCCCCGCGCCTACAGCGCCACCCCAAGGAGCGCCGCCGAGCGGCTCACACCGGCACCGGCGGCGGCGGCTTCGTCCATGGCTGCGATCGCCAGCGGCGTGTTGAGGTCGTCGTCGAGGAACGCCCGGACGGCCTCGAGGGCGCCTTCGCCCTCGCCGGCGCGCCGCCAGCGCTCGAGGCGCTCGGCGGCGATCTCTAGCTGGGAACCGTCGAAGTCCCACGCGTGCCGGTAGTGGTTGGCGAGGAGGGCGAGGCGAATGGCGGCGGGATCGTGGTTCTCGAGGAGCGTGTGGACGAACACGAGGTTCCCGAGCGATTTCGACATCTTCTCGCCGCCGAGGCGGACCATTCCCACGTGCATCCAGTGACGCACGAACGGCTCCCCGGTGGCGGCCTCGGACTGGGCCGCCTCGCACTCGTGGTGCGGGAAGACGAGGTCGTCTCCGCCGCCGTGCAGGTCGATGGTCGTCCCGAGCTCGCGGAGCGCCAGCGCCGAGCATTCGATGTGCCAGCCGGGGCGTCCTTTGCCCCAGAGCGAGTCCCAGGCCGGCTCGTCGGCGGCCGATGGCTGCCAGAGGACGAAGTCGAGCGGGTCGTGCTTGAAGGGGTCGTCAGGATGGCCGCCCCGCTCGGCCGCCAAGCGGAGCATCTCGGAGCGGTCGTAGTGGCTCACCTGCCCGAAGCGGGGGAAGGACGAGACCTCGAAGTAGACCGCCCCACCCGCCCGGTAGGCATGCCCGGCATCGAGGACCATGCCGATGAACCCGAGGATGTCGGGGATGGCTGAGGTCGCCCGGGGCTCGCTCGTCGCCGGCAAGAGGTTGAGCGCCTGCATGTCATGGTCGAAACGGGCGATCTCTCCGGCGGCGAGGTCGAGATAGTGGACACCGAGCTCGCGCGCCTTGCGGAGGATGTCGTCGTCGACGTCGGTGACGTTGCGTACGCACTCGGTTCGGTGGCCGAGATCGCGGAGCCGGCGCTGCAGGACGTCATAGGTCACATACACCATGGCGTGACCGAGATGGGCGGCGTCGTAGGGCGTGATCCCGCAGGTGTACATCGTCACGTTCGGGCCGGGCTCGAAGGCCACCACGGCCGCGCGGGCCGTGTCGTAGAGGCGCATCACCCGCGTGCCCGGCCACCCGGATCAAAACCGGTGAGCCTGATGCTGGCGCGCACCCTGTGCTTCAGGTTGATCCCGACGAGGACGGCCGTGAAGGCCTCGATGGCGGCCGCGGCCGAGAGCGATCCTGCGTCCACGCCCCGGCAGCCCGGGATGAGCCCGGCGAGATCGATGGTGGCTGCCGTCGCCTGGGGGTGATCCGAACAGACGAGGACGTCGGCGTCGAGCGCCTGATCAAGATCGGCCACGAGTCGTGACGGCAGGTGATGAAAGGCACCTGCGACGAGAGCGCCCGGCGCCGCCTGCTGCACGGCGATGCTGATCGAGCCACTCGGGGGCACGAGCGCCAGCAGCTCGTCGCCCACCTGAGCGAGGGCGTTGACCATCGACACGAGGACCTTGCCGTCCAGCCGGCTCGAGAGTGACCGCGCGAGGGAGGCGGCGCCGTCCCAGGGCGTGGCAAGGACGACGAGGTCGGCCTCACAGGCAGTCTCGTTGCCGACGCCCGAGAGCGGGAGCCTGCGCCCCGCCCACTTCTCTTCCAACTGGGCGGCGACCTCGGCCGCCCGCTCGGGTTGACGAGATCCGATCTGCACGCCGATGCCGACAGATGCGAGCCGGGCCGCGAGGGCTTTCCCCGCAGGGCCGGTGCCACCGAGGATGCCCACGTTCATGTCTCCAACCTTGCACACCGCTCCGGTCCGCGTCGCCCACGAGGCCGGCCTGCAACCTATCCACCGGCACGGCGTCGCCTGGCCGTGCCGGTGAAGGCTGAGCCATGGCGAGCGGCGCCGGGTCGTCCCCGGGCGCCTCGCGGGTCAGCCGTGGTTGCCGGTTCCCTTAGTGCGCCCCGAACTGTCGAACGAGAAACGTTGCCATCGAGCGGCTGACCTGGAAGGCGATCGCCGTTCCGCTGGAGATGATCGCTGTCCCGAGGTCGGTGCCCTGGGCGATGACCTGGATCGCTTCGCCGCCGGCACGGGCGGCGTTCAAGCCGGAGGAGTTGGCGAGGGTGGCCGGGGCGATGTTGACGACGATATCGACGACCGCTCCCGACGTCGCACCGCTCGAGGGGGCGACCTGCGCCGGCGTGACCCCGACGCGGGTGACGTTACCGCTCCACAACGTCGCGAAGGCGGGTCCGACCGTCAGGCACCGTGATGCCGCCGAGCCGGCGACGGCCACGACAGCGGATTTCGTCGCGGGTGGATTCACCACCTCGAGATTGCCGTTCACGTCCTCGAGGTAGCGGAGAGCCTTGCCGCACGAAGCCGCCCCGGTCTCAGGGCGCAGCTGCAACGTCAGGGCACCCACCCCCGGGCTTGCCGTCGCGCCTCGAGACCGCGAGGTGGTGGGCGTCGTCAGAGTCGTGGGCGTCATCAGGGTCGTGGGCGTCAGGCGGGCAGAACCGCCGGTGATCTTCTGTGTCGTCGTCCCGACCGGACCTGCCGTCCGAGGCGTGGGGTGGTTCGTGCTCACCACGGCCGCGAGAGCGCCCCCGAGGGCGCCGAGGGCGAGGATCGCCACGGCCGCCCGGACGGCCAGGCGACTGTGGCGCCCATGGGCGGCCGCCCGGCACCGCCCGTGCCCGCGCGACAGTGCCGGCGGCATCGCGGGAGGGCTCGGGGCCACGATTGGGGCGATCGGTACCGGAGCCGGCGGGCGCTCGGGGGCGCTGAACGGCAACGGCGCCGAGGCCGCGGGCTCGACCGATGGCCGCAGCCCCGGCGAGGCGGGGGCCTCGGCGGAGCCGGCTGCCTCGCGAGCCGCTTGGGCCACCAACGACAGCGACGTCACGAACAGGGCGGCGACGACGGCCCTGTCACTCGCACCCGGGGGCGGCTCGGGTTGACCGGCGCTCGCGACTGCCTGCCGCGCCCACATCAACCGCTCCAGCTCGTGCCGGCACCCGCCGCAGGTCTCGAGATGTGCCGTCGTCACGGCCACGAGGCCGTTGGCGAGCTCGCGGTCGAGGAGGGCGGAGAGCTCGGCAACGCTCGGATGTTCCGAGGCGCCGGGCGGGGACGGAGGTGGGGCGTAGTCGCTCATAGTCGCGGTCCAGGAGATTTGACGCCTCCAGGGGCCTCGGAGTTCCCCAACCGGAGCGTGCCCCGCCCGCCGGGGCTCTCCGGGGCCTCGAGCGGCGGTACGGGCGGCTCGCGCCTGCGATCAGAGCTCTCGCCGGGCGGCGATTCTGCTCGTGCTCCCTCGCTCGAGAGCGCCTCCGCGAGCGCAGCTCGGCCACGGGCGAGTCGCGATCGGACGGTCCCGATCGGAACGAGCAGCACCTCGGCGATGTCGGCGTACTCGAGATCGAGCATGTCGCGGAGCACGACGGCGGTCCGATGCTCGGCCGAGAGCCGTCTGAGCGCCTGATCGAGGGTCAGCCGGCCGGCGACCGCATCGCCGACGAGATCGCTCTCGACACGCCCCGCCTCGTAGAGCATGCCCTCGTCGGCCGCCGAGGACGGGTCGGCCCAGCGGTCTGTGACCGGGCG
>DASPSK010000170.1:0-14511 GCA_035623975.1 Acidimicrobiales bacterium
TGAATCCCAGGTCTCCGAGCTCGCCCATATGGAGTCGCTCTGCTCCGGCAAGCCGATCAGCGACTGCCTTGCGGAGGTTCGAGCTGCGGCTCGGTACTTCCGCTTCTACGGCGCGGCCGTCAACCACCTGACGGGGCAGACCATCCCAGTCAACGCCACGGGCCTAGACTTCACGCTTCGCGAACCGATCGGCGTCTGCGCCCTGATCGTGCCCTGGAACGGGCCGATGGCCATCGCTGCCAAGAAGACGGCGCCAGCGCTTGCCGCCGGCAACACGGTCGTCCTCAAGCCGGCGCCACCCACGCCGCTCACCGCGATCGAACTCGGGCGGATCTGCACTGAGGCGGGCGTGCCTGCCGGCGTTGTCAACGTCCTCTCGGGTTCGACTCGTCAGCTCGGGCAGGAACTCGTGTCCCATCCGGACGTGGCGAAGATCAGCTTCACGGGCAGTACCGCCACGGGGACGGACATCTTGACGAGAGCAGCACCTGGGATCAAGCGGGTGAGCCTGGAACTCGGGGGCAAGTCTCCAAATGTCGTGTTCTCCGACGCGCCCTTGGCCGAGGTGGCGAGGTCGGCCGTGGCCGCTGTCTTTGCAAACTCCGGTCAGGACTGTTGCTCCCGCAGCCGGATCATCGTCCAACGACCGATCTTCGACGAGTTCGTGAAGCTGCTCGCCGAGGAGGCGGCGCAGGTACCTCAAGGAGATCCGTTGGACCCCACGGTCAAGCTGGGCAGCCTGATCTCCTCCGACCAGCGAGACCGCGTGCTCGGGTTCCTCGACCGAGCGAGGACAGACGGGGCCCGGGTCGTCTGTGGCGGGCAGGTCGTACAGACGGTCGGGCTCGAGGCTGGCAACGCTGTGGCCCCCACCGTCCTTATCGATGCGAGGCCTGACAGCGAGATCGCTACGGAGGAGGTCTTCGGGCCCGTTGCCACGGTGATCGGCTTCGACGACGAAGCCGAAGCCGTCGCTCTGGCAAATGCCACCCGCTACGGTCTCAGCGGCTCCCTCTGGACTCGTGACGTCGGCCGGGCGATCCGGGTCGCCCGTGAGATCCGCTCCGGGCTGTTAAGCGTCAATTCGGACTCCAGCTCCTACATCCAGGCTCCCTTCGGGGGTTACCGGCAGAGCGGTCTCGGAAAGGAGCAAGGGCTCGAAGGCCTCTATGACTTCACCGAGGTCAAGAACATCTACATGAGTGACCGATAGCGGCGGAAGGAAGAGCCAGGCGTGTGCGAGATCTTGGTTGTGACGGGTGCAGCCCCGAGGACGTTCTCGACGGTGGTGGACTCGGCGCGGTCGATGGAGTATTATGGGTCCGCGAATTTCGGGTGGGGTGTCGCCTGGCTCGAAAATGGCCGGGTCGAGCACTATCGCTCCGTAGGCAGGCTCAGGGACGAAGCAGACGCTGCGGAACGCCTCGGCCCGATCGAGTCGACGCACTTCCTCGTGCACTTCCGGCGGCCGAGCAAGCTCTCGACGATCCAGATGGCCGACACCCAACCGTTCCTAGATGAGGGCCACGCTTTGGCCTTCGCCCACAACGGTCGCTTCGTCGAAGAGGCGGAGTACCGGCCGACCTATGCGGACCACCTCTTGGGTGCGGCCGACAGCGAGGTCGGGTTCGCGATGTTTCAAGACCTCCTCGCTGCAGGAGCACCTATGGGCGAGGCGCTCGAGACCGTGCATTCCAAGCTGGGCGGACGCGCCAACCTCGTCGCCATGGATAGCGACGGGAGAGTCGCTCTTTACAGCAGTTACGAAGGCAACCGGCTGTGGACGTTTCGTGATGGCGACGCCATGATGGCGGCAACCGAACTCCATTCGCCGGACGGCTCCTTGTTCGACCTCATCTTCCCCAATGCCACCAAGCGACGGGTCGTCGAGGGGTCAGGCACCCTATGAGACCCCGCCGCATCCGACTGTTTCACCGAGAGAAGGCGGGATGAGAGAACTGACAGCGCACCGGGCGGTCGGCGATGGGACACAGCCGACCCGTCAACGGCTCGGTGAGCAGGTTGCCTCCCTCTTGCTGCAAGCGATCAGGCTGCATGAGTACCTTCCCGATGAGCGTCTGCCCTCTGAAGCAGAGTTGTGTGAACAGCTCGGCGTCAACCGCATGGCCGTCCGCGAAGGACTGCGCTGGCTGGAAGACCACAAGTATGTCCGCATGCAGCGGGGCCGCTATGGCGGTGCCCTCGTTTTGGACCCGGGCTTGGACCTGGCTGTCGATCGGCTGCGGGGAAGGGCCGAGGACCTGAGGCAGCTCTTCGAATTCCGGGCCGCTGTGGAGCCGCTCGTAGCGGCGCTCGCAGCAGAGCGAATCGAACCGGTGGAGCTCGCGATGCTCGATCGACTGCACGAGGAGGAGCTCGCCTGGCCGTCGGTACCACGAGGTCGCTTCCGGGCGATCGATGTCGCTATCCACAAGGCAATCGCGGCCGCGTGTCGGAACCAGTACCTGATCGACGCCGTCAGGGACATCCGAGTTTGGCTGGCGCCAGGCCTGGATCTGCTCGATCCTTCGATCGATCGACGAAACGAGTCGGTCGAGAGTCACGGACAACTCATCGCCTGCCTCCATGCTGGCGACAGCACCGGGGCGGATGCGGTGATGCGTGCGCACATCGACGTAACGGCTCGTGCCGTCGAGGCCGTGCTCGAAGCCCAGACGACCAGCGACGCCGCGGCGGCGCCGAGACCCGCACGCAGCACAGGCAAGGCGGCCCGACGAGGGGTCAAGGCCAAGGCGAAGGCGGGGCCACTGACAAGAGCGTAACTAGCTCGCTCCGAGCGGTCGCCGCTCGGAGCCGATACCAAACGTGCCCGAGTAGCAGGGGGGGTGGATGGGACTCAAGACCGAAGGCATTACCGAGGACGACGACACCGCCTTGAGAGCCGAGCTTCTCAAGCGGGTGAGGGACGAGGCCATTCGCAGCATTCGCCTCGTGGTGACCGACATGTACGGCGTTCCCCGGGGCAAGGTCATACCCGTAGAGCGCTTCGAGCGAGCCTTGACCGACGGGCATCCGTTTGCCATCCCGCTGCTGGCGTGCAACCTCTGGGAGTGCCACTCGCCCGGGGAACGCGCCTACAGCGAGGACATCGGCTATCGCAATGGCGTCCTCGTGCTGGACCCATCCACCTTCGCCGTGCTCCCTTGGACGCCGGCGACAGCGCACGTGCTCACCGACCTCTACGACGAAGACGGAAACGTCGTAGCGACTCCACGGTCGGTGTTCCGTCGTGTCCTCGAGGGGGCTCGAGCGCTCGGCATCGAGCCCGTCTTCGGCAACGAGCTCGAGTTCTACGTCTTCCGGTCGCAGGCGGGCGGCGACGGTTTCGGCACGATCTTCGGTGAGCAATCGTGGTTCTCCGTCAACGCCCTCGGTGTGGCGCAGGAATTCGTCGACGCCCTCCAAGACACCGCCACGACGATGGGAATCCGGCTCTACGAGATCTTCAGCGAGCACGGAGCGGGACAGTTCGAAGTCAACCTCGAGCCCGCCGCCGGCGTCGCCGCCATCGACCAGCTCGTCGCCTTGAAGATCGCCGTCAAGGAGGTCGCACGATCCCTTGGGCTCCAGGCGACCTTCATGTCGAAGCCGACGAACCGAACCGACACGCCGCCCAGTGGCTACCACCTGCACCAGTCGATCCTCAATGCGGAGGGCGTGAACTTGTTCTGGGACCGCGACGCACCGGAGTGGCCGGCTGAGACCGGCCGGCGCTACATCGCCGGTCAGTTAGCGCACGCTACAGCCATGACAGCATTGGCCGCTCCGACGGTCACGGCGTACAAGCGGTACCAGAAGGGGACCTGGGCCCCGGTGCAGATCGCCTGGGGCGTGCAGAACCGAACGGCACTCGTGCGCTACCTGCCTGCCGGGGCCGACTCGCGTATTGAGAACCGCCTCGGAAGTTCGGATGCGAACCCCTATCTGCTCGCTGCCGCCATGGTGGCGGCCGGAACCGACGGGGTGCGCCAGAGGCTCGATCTGGGCGCGCCGGCTGAAGGCAACCTCTTCGAGGAGATCCGCTTCGAACGTCTTCCGCGCTGCCTCGTGGACGCGTTGGACGCGCTGTCGGCTGATGACGAGCTGTCCGAGGCGCTCGGGCCGGCCTTCTCACGCACCTACACCGAACTGTTGCGCTTTGACTGGCAGCGGTATCTCAACCATGTAAGCGACTGGGAAGTCGCTGAGTACCGGGAGATGCTCTGACGACTATGGCGACCTCCCCAACCGTGGACGACGATCGACTCACCTCGGGCCACCTCGATCGCTTGCGGGGCGTCGAAGCACCGGTTCGCGTCAAGCGGGCGGAGGTGTTCATGCTGCCGTTGTCGCTGCGCCGCACCTTCCGATCGGCCTACGGTGCCTCGGCGCCCGTGAAGCGGGCAATCGTTGTCCGCCTGGAAGACGCCGACGGTATCGCCGGATGGGGAGAAGCGCCCGTGTTTGAGCGACCCCTCTTCGGCGTCGACACGGCCGAGAGCACTTGGTCTGCGCTGGTAGACCTCATCCTGCCGATCGTCGTAGACCGCAGTTTCAGCGGGCCGGCAGAGCTGGCAGGTTCGTGGGCCAGCTTCCTCGGCCAGCACTATGCCAAGTGTGCCGTCGAGTCGGCCGCTTGGGCGATCGCCTCCGAACGCCTCGGAGTCCCCCTCGTCAGCCTCTGGGGCGGGGTGCGAGAACGGGTTCCGGTGGGCGAGAGCCTGCCTATCCATGAGACGCTCGACCACCTCCTGGATGAGGTCGCCCTCCGCGTCAAGGAGGGCTTCGGTCGGATCAAGTTGAAGATCGCCCCGGGTTGGGACGTCTCGCCCGCCTCCGCCGTCAAAGCGGCCTTCCCGCAGCTACCGCTCTCGGTTGACGGCAATTGTGGTTACAGCCTCGACTCAGGCCCTTGGCACGAGCTAGACGAGCTCGAGCTGGTCATGATCGAGCAGCCACTTCCGGGCGACGCCCTCGTCGAGATGTCGATGTTACAGGAGCGACTCCGGACCCCACTCTGCTTGGACGAGAGCGCGTCCAGCTACAACGTCACTCACACCGCTCTTCACGTGAAGGCCGGACGGATCGTGAACATCAAGCCACCGAGGCTCGGGGGCATCTTGCCGAGTGTGGCGATTCACGACCTCTGCATGCAACGCGAGATCCCGGTGTGGTGCGGGGGGATGCTCGAGACCGGTATCGGACGTGGGTTCAATCTCGCCCTCGCATCGTTGCCGGGGTTCACGCTGCATGCCGACATGTCTCCGGCCCGGATCTTCTACGCGGAGGATCTGGTCGAACCCACCTTCGAGATCAGTAGCGACGGATGCATCGAAGTACCCACGCGCGCCGGGAATGGCTTCCCTGTCGTACGCGAACGGGTGGAGCGCCCTGCAATGAGGAGGTGGACGAGCGAATCGGCTGGATAGCACCTAGCCGGTCGACGACCGGCGTTGGTGTGGGGGAAAGAGATCGTAAACCGCAATGCCTAAGCATTCCGAACAATCAGTTCAGTTGAGATAAGGAGGGGGACTGATGAGCCTCAGAGGCAAGAAATCACCAAGTACGGAAACAGCGAGTGCCCCACCGGGGGACGAGGAGCTGCTGAACACCTTCGGCTACAAACAGCGACTCAATCGCTCGCTCAAGATGTTCTCCATGTTCGCCATCTCGTTCTCGGTCATCTCCTTGACGACAGGAATCTTCACGAACTTCCAGTTCGCCATCTCGCACTTCGGGGCGGAGTCGATCTGGTTGTGGCCCATCGCCTTTGCCGGAGCACTGGTCCTGGCCTTCGTACTCGCCGAACTTGCCTCGAGGGTCCCGTTGGCCGGCTACTCCTATCAGTGGGGTGGTCGGCTCGTGGGACCGGGCTTCGGTTGGTTCGTCGCTTTCAACCTGCTGTGTTGCTTCACTCTCGCGAGCGGGGGCGAGACCCTCTTCCTGCTGTCACCCATGATCGGCACGGTTCTCGGGCTCAACACGGCGAACACGGGTCTCATGATCTGGATCTCGGTGATCGTCCTCGTGCTGTGTGGGCTGATCAACATCGTCGGCGTGATGCTGGTGGGAAGAATCAACAACCTGTCGGTCGCCACCGAGATCCTCGGGACCGTCGTGCTCGGCATCCTCGTCCTCATCGCCTTCCTCGTGAAGACGCCCCACATCCACAAGGTGAGCTTCATCTTCCAGCACGGGCCACTGCACGGCGTGACCCCATGGTATGCCGCGGGGCTGGCGCTCTTGATGGGGGTGTTCACGATCGGTGGTTTCGAGGCCTGCGCAGACCTCGGAGAAGAGGCCGTCGGGGTGCAGCGCACCGTCGCCAAGGCGATCATCTGGTCTGTCGTGATCTCTGGCGTCCTAGGGATGATTACGCTCATCTTCTTTGCGCTCGGGATCCCGAACCTGTCCGCTGCGGCGGCCAACAGCACGCCTATCGCCTACATCGCTACGTATTGGTTCGGGTCGGCCTTCGCCCGCGTCTTCCTCGTGACCGTGGTCTATTCGGTGTTCGCGCTCATGGTCGTGCAGATCGCCGTCATCGGACGACTGATCTTCTCGCTCTCGAGGGATAACGTGTTCCCCGGGTCCAAGCTGTTTGGGGGCGTCGACTCCAGGACGAAGACGCCGGTCGCCGCCCTCGTTCTCACCACAGTGCTGTACGTCGCGGTCATGGTCTTCGCCGCCAAGAACGCCAACGCCTACATCAACCTCATCGGCGCAACGCCGATCTTCGCCAGCTTCGTCTACCTGGCGATCGTTGGGGCCTACGCGGCCAAGCGCAACACGATTCGGCCCTCGAAAGCCTTCGACCTCGGGCGTTGGGCGATGCCGCTGATCGTGGTCTCGATCGGCTGGGAACTCTTCATCATCGCCGACTTCACCCTCCCGCAGATCTTCCACTCCGCAGCTGAAATCGCGTTCGCCGCCCAGGCTGTGTGGATCGTCTGGTACTTCGCTGGCCTGCGGTCGCGCCTCAAGCGAGGAGTCGCCGGGGAAGCCCTTGCGCATGGAAAGCTCGCCGGCAAAGGCCTCATCAAGGAGACGATCGCGACGGAGCGTTCCGTCGGTCAGACCGAGGTCGGGGCGACGGAGCGTTCCGTCGGTCAGACCGAGGTCGGGGTTGGCGAATGAGCGCGCTGACGGTCTCGCAGGAGGCCGTGGCCCGCCTGCGGCGCGAGGAGTTCCTCGTCACGCAGGACAAGACGTGGTTCAACACGGCCACCTACGGTCCGCTGCCGGCATCCAACCTCCGGGCGCAGTTGGCCCTCCTCGAGGAGATGATGCACGGCGGCGGCGCAAAAGGGGTGGGGCACTGGTGGGAAGGTGCGGCCGGGGTCCGAGGCAAGGTCGGTGCGCTCATCGGGTGCGACCCGGCAGACGTCGCCCTTCTCCACAGTACGGGGGAGGGGATCAGCCTCGTCTCGCTCGGGCTCGACTGGCAGTCTGGGGACGAGGTAGTCCTCTACGACCAGGAGTTCCCGAGCGGGGTCTACCCCTGGCTGGCGCTGGAGGAGCGCGGCGTCGTCGCTCGGTTCGTGCACGACGCCGGCCGCTACCGCTTTGACGTGGACGACGTCGAAGCGGTGATGTCAGACCACACACGGGTTGTCTGCATGAGCCTGGTGAACTGCTATCACGGCTTTCGCGCACCCATCGAGGAGATCTCGAAGCTGTGCAAGGCGCGTGGCGTCTGGCTGGTGGTCGACGCCGTGCAGGCGGCAGGGGCCCTCAGGGTCGATGTCGCCTCGCTCGGCGCCGATCTCGTAGCCGCCCACGGGTACAAGAGCCTCTGTTCCGGATATGGCATCGGCTTCTGCTATGTCTCGCCGGCGCTGCGTGAAGTCCTTCACGTATCCGCACCCGGGTGGAAGAGCATTGAAGACGCCCCCTTCCTCGACAAGCAGCTGCAGTACAACCTCCGCTACCCCCCCGGCGCCCGACGCTACGAGTCGAGCGTACCGAACCTCGCCGGGATGTACGGGCTCGGCGCCAGCATCGACCTGTTCCTCAACGCCGGGGTGGAGCTGATCAACGACTGGGTCTTACAAGTGAGTGCCGAGGTGATAGAAGCTCTCGAGGAAACGGGCTACCCGGTGGTGAGCTCGACGCGGGAGGGCGAGCGGTCCGGGATCGTCTCTGCTCGGGTGCCCGACGGGGACGCTGCAAGGGTCGCCGCCGCCCTAGCGGAACAGCAGGTCGCGTGTGCGGTGCGCGACGGGCGAGTTCGCGTCTCGTGCCACCTGTTCAACGACAGGAGCGACATCGAACGACTCGTGGCTGCGCTCCCGGCCCCGTGAGGCGCCAACAGCCGCAGGACAGGTCTCGGAGAAGATACTCATGACCCCCGGGAATAACAACATCAGGAGAGTCCTCGTCCCCGGCTTGCCGGTTCCAAAGGGTGCCTACGTGCACGCCGTTGTTCACGGGGACATCGCGTACTGCTCGGGCCAGCTCGGCACCGACCCGGAGAGCGGTGAGCTCGTAACGGGTGTCGCCCCCCAGACGAGACGAGCGTTACAGAACTTGGCCACCGTGCTAGAAGGCCTTGGAAGCGATCTCACCAACGCTCTCCAGTGTCGCGTTTACCTCCGCGACCCCTCCTCCTTCGCCGAGATGGATGCCGCCTACGCCGAGGTGTTCGGTGACCACAGGCCGGCGCGCACGACGCTGCCAGGCATCGGGTTCCGGGCTGGCGTCGAGGTGGAGATCGATCTGACAGCGGCGATGCGGCAACCAGACACCGAGTAGACGTCCGAGTCCACCGAGCTGTCCTCCCTGTCTTACGCCTCGCGCTGGTCGCGACCTGGTGGGCGGGAGCGGACTAGCGCCGGAGGGGGTGCGGTACGACCTGTTGGGCCAAGCGGCGCGTGCCATGACGTGCTCGAGAGGAAGTCCAGCGTCATTGTGAGATCGACGATGCCGGCGTCCGACCCGAGCCCCTGCGCGACGAGGGCGGCGGCTGCCGTCCCCACCCAGGCCGACTGTTCGATGTCGGCTCCGGAGGCGACGGCTCGGATGAATCCAGCGCTGAAGGCGTCGCCGCATCCGGTCGTATCGACGACGCCCACATCGGCAGCCGGGAGCTGAAAGGTCTCTTGCTCGCTGAATACCGCACATCCGTCCTGCCCGAGTGTCACGGCTACCGCCTTAACTCCGAGGTCGAGGACGCACTTGGCTGCCTCGGCGAGGTTGCGTGTGCCCGTCAACCCGAGCAGCTGGTCGTTGTTCGGGAGGAAGTAGTCGGAGCGCGCGAGGACGGGAGCGAGACGCTCGAGCGCCTGGTACTCGCCCGGTCTGAGGAGATCAACGGTCGTTGTCACCCCGGCCTCTCGTGCCCACGCCAGCATCGTTGCCGCCGGCTCTCCGCCGAAGGGTCCGAGGGCATCCGGGGCGCCCAGATGGAGAACGTCGGCGCCGAGCATCCATTCTCGATCGATGAGGTCTAACGACATCATGGGTGCGGCCCCGCGGACGTGCAGCGCCGGCCGCTCGCCGTTGGAGCGAATGGGCAGGATGGTGGTCGCCGTCTGAGCGTTGGCGACAACGGCGATGCGCGAGACGTCCACGCCGTGGCCGGCCAGCAGCTCGAGCACGAGCCTGCCAGCGGCATCGTCTCCGATGCATCCGACGGACGTCACCCGGGCGCCGAGCTTGGCGAGGTCGACGGCCGTTCCGGCGGCCGTGCCAGCGGCAGTGAGTCGGATCTCCTCGAGCGGAACCGAGCCCTGCCCTGGAGGCAGGGAGTCGACCGGTCGTCCGAGCACGTCGAGGATGTGAATGCCGACAGCGAGTATTCGTGGTGGCGCCCGCTCCATCCAGCTCTCCGCCGGACCGGTCAGAGGCACGCTCGTGTCGCGCATGGCCACTGGAAGCCCTCAACCCATGCGGGACGTTGACGACGTGCCGAATCGCGCCGTCACGTCGTCCTTGAGTCCGTGCGGCCATCGCCCTGAGGTCCGCTTCGCCGCTGCGGCTAGCTGCCGCTGTGCTTTCCCGTCGCCCGCGAAAGCGAGGATCGCTAGCTCCGGGTGCACGTTGGCGACCGCCAGGATGGCGCCGGCGCATCCGAGAGCACCCGCCACGAGCACGAGGTTGGCCGAGCCGGTGTACAGCCACCCATGGAAGGAGTCGAGCTCTTCGAACAGGCGGGAAAGATCGCCGCTCGAATCCTTCAGCCCGACGACCGGCAGCTCTGCAACGACGGAGACCGGAATTCCTGGAGCTGAGGCCGCGGGAAAGTGATAGGCGAGGAGGGGCGCTCCCCCGGCGGCTTCGGCCACCGTCTCGTAGTACGGCCGGGGGTCCGAGCTCTGCGGAGGCGAAAGGGCAAGGACGGCATCGGCTCCGGCGTCGAGCACCATCCTCGTCAACCTGGCGGCGTGGCGGGCAGAGGGGGCTCCGGCGCCTGCGAGCACGACGGCGCGGTTCGACACCGCTCCCTTGACCGCAGTCACCAGCCGCGCCCGCTCCTCCGGCTCGAGAGCTGCGGCCTCCCCTGTCGTGCCGGCGACGAGCACAGATCGCACACCGAAGTTGACCAGTTGGCTTGCGAGGTCGGCGGTGGCCGAGACGTCGATGTCCCCAGCGTCATTGAAGATCGTCACCAAGGCGACCCCGATCCCTGAGAAAATCGGTGGCTTCGCGATCAGGCTGTTCTCGTTCAACTGCGTCTCCTATTTGATGGCGAGAGCGTTGGCGGGAGACCCGATGGCGCCCCGAGCGTTCAGGGGGGCGCTCGTCACGAGGCACTCGTACACACCGTCCTCCGCGCAGTCAGCCGCGAGCGCATCGAGCGCCCAGAGTTCCCCTAGGGCCATCCCGAGCTGGCCGATGAGGATGCGGTGCAGGAAGCCGAAGGGGAACGCCTCCTCACTAAAGTCCGGTGGCCAGACTTCGACCGCGAAGGTGTCCGCTGCCACGGCGACGATTCCGTTGTCCCAGAGGTAGCGCGCCATGTCCTCGGAATGCTCGATGCCGGGTGCCTTAAGGTGCTGGGCAATGCGTCGGCGGCTTGCATAAGGCTGCTGAAGGTACCAACCAAGAAAGCCGGTCCGGAGGAGGAGGATGCAGCCTGTCGAGTACGACACTCCGGCGCGGTCGCGGGCCTGCTCGAGGTCCTCGACCGAAAAGGCGGTAGCTCGCTCCTGGCCGTACGACCCTCTCTTGGCGCTGAGCGTCCGTTCGAGATCCAGTAGCACCGCCCGTCCGACGATCCCTCGCCGCGCCCAGTGGTCGACGGTGTTCCTCCCACTCGTGAGAACGTCCGCGGCGGAGGCTCCGTTGTAAAAGATTCCTGGGGCATAGGCGACATGAGCGAGCGAATCCCACTGGCTGGAGGCCTGCGGATAGAAGTTGTCATAGACGTCATCGAAATCCTCGACGGGTCCGGGCTTGTAGAGCACTCGCCGCCGAGGAAGGCCGCGCTCGGTGTCGAGCGGTGGATCCACGGCGTCGAGGGCGGCGTCCAGTGGGAAGACGGCTCCCCGCCTTACCAAGCTCGTGGCGGCGAGCACCCGCTCAGGAGTCTGCAGATGCATCAGCCCGACCGAGTCGTCGGATCCGAAGAGGCCCCAGCCGCTTCGGCCTCCTCGGTCAGCCATTGGCAGATCGTCGTAGCGAGGCAGCTCCTGGCTACGTTGGGCGACGCTTTCGACCGACTCCCCCATGGAAGCTCCTTCACCCGACGCCAAGGACCAGTCTGTAGGGCCACGCGGCCGCCCTGAGTCTGCAGATCCCCGACCGGCAACTCACGACGGCTTGACTGGCCCTCCCAAGCTGACCAGGAAGTAGCATCTTATATCATTCGCCCGGATTACAAACGTCCTTCAGTGCCGATGGGCGTCAGCACTGACTTGCGTGAGGAAGCTTTCGAGCACCTTTTCCTGGCGGGCCGGTTGCACTCGTGCAGGATAGAGGACCGCCTCGATGGAGAGGCCTTCTACGAGGCTGATCAGCTGGTGGGTGATCGCGCTGGCGTCCAGGTCGGCTGAGATCTCCCCCAGCTTTTGCGCCTCGCTGACGCGGTAGTGCAAGACGTCCCAGAACCGCTCGAACTCATCGTGCTGGAGGTCCCGCAGGCTCTCGTTGCCGAGGGCGAGCGACCAGAAGTTCACTTCGATCTGCGCCTCGAGGAGGCGTTGCTCGTCTAATGGCAGCGCCTCCAGCATGATCACGCGTAATGCCGCGATGCCCATCAACCCCTGCGTCCGGGCCTGAAGACGCTCGTACACCTGGCGGTGAGACAGCCGTAGCGTCGTCGCCAGTAACTCCTCCTTGTCACCGAAGTAGTGCGCCAGAAAACCAGTCGAGACGCCGGCTTCCCGGGCGATCTCGCGCGTCGTGACACCCACGATCCCCGTCCGGGCGATGACCCGCCAGGTAGCCTCGACCAGTTCCTGACGACGCTCGTCGTGGTCGACGATCTTCGGCAAGCTGTCTCCTCTTCGGGGTCGAACGTTACGGGGACTCGCCCGCAGACTATCGGCTGCATGCTCCCCTAGTTGAGAGTCGACGCCCTGGCTCGCGCGTCAGCTCGACCCGATGTCGCCTCTTGATAATCGAGCGCCCGATATGTATTGTCAGGTGAGCGGCGTCCGAGGATGGTCGCAGTACGCCAGGCATCGAGAAGTCTCAGCTGAGACTTAAAGACGCCCTTGCAGACGGGGGGGCAGTTTCAGGCCCGATCCATGGTGGCCGAGTACAGAGAATGTTCTGCAAGGAGAGCCGGGGTGTCGATATCGAGAGCGCTGCATCCGCCGAGGCTGACCCCGGAGCGCGGGGCGCTTGTCGAGCGGCTCGCCGAACGGGCAAAGTTCATCCGGCTCGAGACCGTACGTCTCGCCCGCATCGCCGGCGCGGGCCATTACACCGGTACGTTCTCGGCCGCTGAGATCTTCGCCTCCCTGTACTACGCCGAGCTCCGCTATCGACCACAGGAACCCTCGTGGCCGGATCGAGACCGCTTCGTGCTGAGCAAGGGGCACGCCGCTATCGGTCTCTACCCCGTGCTGGCGGACGTCGGATTCTTCGATGCCGCTGAACTCGACGACTACACGCGACTCGATAGTTCGTTCGGAGATCATCCGGATATGCGCAAGATCAAGGGCATCGACTTCAGCTCGGGCTCACTCGGCCACGGATTGTCGATCAGCGTCGGCATTGCCCTCGCAGCCAGGGTGCAGGGCCGGCGCTACCGCACGTACTGCCTGACCGGTGACGGGGAGCTGGCCGAGGGCCAGATCTGGGAAGCGGCCATGGCCGCCGGACAGTTCCGCCTCGGTTCGCTCGTCTGCATCGTCGACCGCAACCACCTCTCGATCGACGGAAACACCGAGGACCTCATGGGGGTCGAACCGCTGCAGGAAAAGTTCCAAGCGTTCCGGTGGAAGGTGCAACGAATCGACGGTCACGATCTCGACGCCATCCTCGATGCGTTCAGCTCGCTCGATTCCGACGCCGAGGGAGCTCCGCAGGTGATTATTGCCGAGACCATCAAAGGCCGTGGTGTGACCCGCATGGAAGGCGACGTCGGATGGCACGTGGGGAAGCTGGACGGCAGCGACTACGACGACGTGATCGCCGAGCTGCGTGGCGGGCTCCGGCCGGTCGGGGCGAGAGCGAACAATGGCTGAGCAACCGGTGTCCCGCGGGGCCGAAGCTCTCGCGAACTCGACGAATGCGCAGGACCTGAGCGAGGTCTTCCGCGGGAGCGCCGGTGGCGAACATGTCCTGAAGGACGCGAGGTCCACGAGGGGTATCGAAGAGCGGTCGGTGCCCGCCTTCGTGGCCGGACAGGAGCTGGCCGATCTTGCTGACGCGGACAGGCGGATCGTGGTGCTCACCGCCGACCTCGCCAACGCCAATCGGACAGCCGATTTCGCCAAGCGCCACCCTGACAGGTTCTTCAACGTGGGCGTCGCCGAACAGAACATGGTGTCCGTCGCCGCCGGCATGGCCTCCACAGGGCTGGTCCCGTTCGTGGCGACGTTCGCCTCCTACCTCGCCCTGCTTGCCTGTGAGCAGATCCGGACCGACTGCGCCTACACGGGCATGCCCGTACGCCTCCTCGGTCACCATTCCGGCATGAGCCTCGGCTTCTACGGTACGAGTCATCATTCGCTCGAAGACATCAGTCTTATGCGCACGATCGCCGACATGACCGTCGTGTGTGCTGCAGACGCCAACGAGCTACGGGCGATCCTCAGGTTGTCGCTTGACTGGCCCGGAGCCATGTACATCCGACTCGGTCGGGGGCGGGATCCGGAAGTTTACGCGACGCCCCCCGCCGCGCTACGGATCGGTCGAGCCATCCGGCTACGCGACGGTAGCGACTTGACGATGATCTCGACGGGTTCACAGGTCCGCGCCTGCCTAGACGCCGCCGAACTACTGGCGGCCGATGGGATCTCGGTTCGGGTCGTGGACATGCACACGATCCGCCCGCTCGATACAGACGAGATCATGGCTGCCGCCACCGAGACGGCCGCCGTGCTCACCGTCGAGGAG
>DASPSK010000175.1:0-8480 GCA_035623975.1 Acidimicrobiales bacterium
ACCCGCGCGTTGAGGGGGATGTCGAGGTCGCTCAGGTAGCTGCGGGCCGCAGAGTCGTCCCACCGCGGGTTCAGCTCTCGACCCATCCGCAGCATCTCTGACACCTTGAACGTCTTGTACAACGGTCGCTCCTGGTCGAGGTAGCCGATGCGGATGAGGGCATCCATGCTTCGGAGTCCGGGCGAAGTGCCGAACACGGCGATGTCTCCGGTCGTCGGCCGAGTGATCCCGGCGGCCATGCGCAACAGCGTCGACTTACCGGCACCGTTCGAACCGACCAGAGCAGCGACCCGGCCCTTCGGCAACGAGAAGGTGCAGTTCCTCAAGCCCCACTTCGTCCCGTAGCGCTTGCCAAGACCGTTCGTCTCGACGGCGGCCAATGTGTCATTCATTGTTCGAGTCCTTTGTCGTGTTCTCTCTGCGCCCACTCGGCTTGGTTCATCGAGGTGTTCACCAGGCCTCGTATCCCTTCGTCATCGAGTCCCGCCTGACGGGCCGCCTCCACCCACGCACGAAGCTCACCAAGGAGCTCCTGGGCTCGTTCGGGCGGGGTTCGGGAGGCGTGGTCATGGTCGAGGACGAAGGTCCCGAGTCCCGGCTTGCCCTCGGCCAGTCCGAGCATCTCCAGTTCCCGGTATGCCCGGTGAACCGTGTTCGGGTTGATGGCGATCTGCTTCACCACTTCCCGGACCGAAGGCAGGCGATCACCTGAGCGAAGTACGCCGAGCCTTATCGCTTGCCGCACCTGGTCGATGAGCTGACGGTATGCCGGCACGCCGGTGCGGGCGTCCAGGCGAAAGCGGATGAGAGCGGACTCCTCGCCGTCAGCCGAGGCGCACCACCCGTCCTTCGAGGGCAGGTCCGGCCACTTCATATCAATGTATTAGTACACTGGTACATTGTCCTCGTCAAGTGGAGGTCTTCCGCCGGAGTCCGCCCAACGGATCACAACAACCCCAGGCCTCGGCGAAGAGTCAATCGAGGACCAGGCGGCTGCGCCGCCTCGGCCGGTGCCACAAGTGCCGCGTCCACCAGCGGGCGCAGCCGTTGCCCTACTCCCAGACCGCGCAGAGTGGGACGGCGTACACCTTGTCGCCGAGTTCATACATGCCCGGTCCACTATGGACGACCGCACCAGCGGCAAAGTCGCTTCCCAGCCGGTCTCGCAGCCAGAAGAGGTGCTTCGCCTCGTCGGGCCCCGGCGCCGACCCGGCTTTGAACTCCAGCCCGACGAGTCGTCCAGCTCCGAGCTCGACGAGGAGGTCGACTTCGCGCCGGCCCGCCTCGAGGCGCAGGTGGTGGAGCGTGGGGCGCGGATGGGCGAGGGCAACCTCCGGTCTCAGCTGTGCGGTCGCGAAGGCGTCGAAGTATCGACCGAGAAGGCCTGTCTCTTCGAGGATCGTCGGTGCAGTCACGCCGGCGGCAGCTGAGGCCAAACCGGAGTCCACTATGTAGCGCTTTCCCTGCTTCACGAGTCTGTTCAGCCGATTGCTGGCCCAGGCGGGCACGACGTCCAGCACGTAGAGGTTCTTGAGCAGCTGGTCGTACCCGGCGGCCGTCTTGGCGTTCAGGTCGGCCGCCCGGTAGAGCGAAGTGTCCGATGGGATGCCGGCGTTGTTGAGCGCGAGCACGCTCAAGTAACGCCGGAGCTTGGCTGGATCCTTGGCGGTGTCGTGGATGGCCGCGTCGCGGGTGACCAGGTCGTCGAGATAACTGTTGAGCCACACTCGCTGTTGTCGGTCGGTACGGTCGCGATAGGCGACCTCCGGAAAGCCTCCCCTGAGCGCCATCGCCACGTACTCATCGATCGTGGGCGGCTCGTTCGAGACGCGCAGATCTTCGATGCCGGTTGTGACGAGACGATCGAGGAATGACGGCTGGCTAGGCGAGAGACGGTCACGCAGCTCACGTTCGGCGAGGGGGTACAAGCTCAGGCGCACGATCCTCCCCGTGCCTGCCCACATCTCGTTGTTGAGCTCGGCCCGGACGCTGCCGGTGAGAACGAACTGCCCCGGCCCAGAGTCTCTGTCGACGGAGCGTTTTACGGCTCCGAGTACCTCGGGCACCTCCTGCCATTCGTCGAGCAGGAGCGGGCGGCTCGCGCGTCGGAGGGCCGCGTCCGGATCTGCTCGGTAAACGGCGGCGACGCCGGGTTCGTCCAGCCGGGCGATCTGATTCGCGTGGCGAGCAGCGGTCGTCGTCTTGCCAGTCGCTCGGGGTCCGGTGATCATCACGGCTGGAAACGCCGAGAGCAGATCGGCCAGATAGGTATCCGCCATGCGGGGGTGGTACAGCGCGCCGTCCGTCATCGGCGCTGCGACCGCCGGTGCATTACCAAGTTCACGCGGTCTAGACTACCAAGATTCCGCGTCTACAAGTACCAATTTCACACGGGTTCGGTTACCAAGACCACGCGGTTCCCACACACCAGCGCCAAGCGAATACAGAGCACCCCTCGGCAGAGCGCCCTCGGCAGGAGCCGGGCCAGTCCTCCGACCGGTGGTGAGACTGACCCGGCGGCTGGAGTTACCGTAACGAAGCTGTGATCGGTTGGTGGAAGTGCCGCGCTGTCAGTCATGCGACCCCTTTCGCCGGGCGTCACATGCCCGCTTGGGCGTCACCGCTCGCGCCGCCGAGGTCCGCCGGTTGGCGATCGTGTGGCTCTGACGAGCGCTCGCGGGCCGTGAAGGAGACGACGCGGCGCGGTCGCGACGGTGGCCTGTCGCCTCGGCGACCGACGACCGGATGCGAAGGATCAACCGGTTGAGATCAGGCAGAACGGCGACACTGTAAAACCGTCGCTCGCGCTGCGCCATCGGATCCGTTCGCTCGGTGGCGAGGCCGGTCGGGCCCTCGCGGCCTCCCAGGGCCGTGCGCTTTCGGCCCTGCTCGCTCACGTTGTCGATTTGGAGGTAGGACAGGTCGAGGAGGATCGATCGCCATGACCACCACGGCCGCCAAGGCTCCCCGTTACGCCTTCTACGGGCGGGTCTCGACCGAGGACGAGCAGGACCCGAGGCTCAGCTTCCCCCGCCAGCTCCAGAACGCTGAACGACAGGTGAACGAGTCGGGCGGGCGGATCATCGCCCACTATTACGACATCGAGTCCGGAACGGGCACCTACGCGGTGCGCGGCTCGGGAGGTCTCGCCGGTTTCGACATCGCCATTCCGCGCGACGGTGGCCTCCGGGACATGCTCAACGAGGCGGCCCGCCGCCCGGCACGCTTCGACCGGGTGATCGTCGAGTCCATCTCCCGCCTCTCGCGAAACTCCTCGGTCGCCTTCAGAGTCGAGGACGAGCTCCACCAGGCGGGCGTGCGGCTCTGCGCGGCGGACGAGCCGCTCGAGGAGTCCTTTGGCGCGATCGTGCTCCGCCACGTGAACATCGGCATCGCCCGCGGCTACCACCATGAGCTCATGGTGAAGTCCCGCCAGGGCCAGGAGACCTCCACCCGCCAGGGTTGGCACGCCGGAGGGGTCGCCCTCTACGGGTATCGCTTCGTCACCCACGAGCACCCCAACCCGCACAAGGCGAGCCGCGGGATCAAGAAGCGCACCCTGGAGCTCGACCCCGTGGGGGCACCGGTCGTGCGCGCCATCTACGACTGGTACCTCGGCGGTGGCATGGGGCTCCTTCAGATCCGCGACCGCCTGAACGCTGACCCCGAGCTCTACCCGCCGCCTGTTCCCGTCGACCCGGCGACGACCCGGGGCGCCTGGAGCCCTCGAGCGTCGGGGAGGTGCTGCGCAACCCCAAGTACACCGGGTACCAAGTGTGGAACCGCAGAGCTCGCAAGAAGGGCCACAACCGCACCAACCCGCCCGAGGCCTGGATCTGGTCGGACGAACCCGCCCATCCAGCCATCGTCCACCGCCAGGAGTACGAAGCCGTCTCGGCTCGGGCCAGGGCCAACGAGCGCTCCCGCCAAGGGGTGCCGGCGACCGTCGCCCGCCCGAGCGCCAAGCGCGACTACCTCTACCGGGGCCTCCTTCGTTGTGGCATCTGTGGGCTGCGCATGTGGGGCAACCACCGTCACCAGTCCACCTACTACTCGTGCCAGCCTTCGCACCAACGATCGAAGGACATCCCGGCCAACCATCCACCGCACGTGTACCTGAACGAGCAACGCCTGAACGACGCGCTGTTCCCGTTTCTTGCCACGGCACTCTTCCGTCCGGAGCGCAGCGACTACTGGCGCACCTGTCTCGAAGCCGCAGCTGAGCCGGAGCGCGCCGCCCCGAGGAAGGAACACGCCGAGGAGATCGAAGCCGAGATCGCCGATCTCGACCGGCGTCTCACCCGTCAGCTCGTCAACCTCGAAGCCGACGACGTGACCGCGGCGCTGCGTCGGCGCGTTGGCCAGCGCGTCGCCGAGCTGGAGGACGCCATCTGCGAACGGCGCGAGCGGCTGGTGGCACTCGCATGGGAGTCGGCGGCAGAGGCGCCCACGTTGGCCGACGTCGCCCCGTTGCTCGATCGCCTGCCGATCCTCGCCAGTTCGCTCGACGCGGCGCCCCAGGGCGAACTACGGGCGCTGTTCGACGCGCTGCAGCTCGACGTCATCTTCCAACCGGCTGACAGCGCCGTCGACGTCGCAGTCACCCTCTACGATCGCGGCGGGGAGGCCGGCGCCGTGGCGGCGCAGGTTGGCGCGGAGGACTCGGCGCCCCCGGCAGGACTCGAACCTGCGACCGTCTGCTTAGAAGGCAGCTGCTCTGTCCAACTGAGCTACGGGGGCATGCTCACCGCTTGTGAGCTGGCCTTTAAGGGTACATGCCGCTGAGTGCTGCTAGCACAATGCTCCAACAGCACCTGCTATCCGTCCCGCCCAGCTCAGCGACTTTCCGGAACAGGATGGTCGGCCAGGCGAATGCGCGCGTCGGCGACCAGGGCACGGTCCTCGAGGACGAACACCGGATTGAGGTCCATCTCGACGATCTCCGGCCAGTCGTCGACAAGCGCCGAAACTCTGTAGAGAACATGCCGCAGTGCCTCGACGTCGAGAGCGGGCGCCCCCCGATAGCCGGTCAGCAGCCGGTACGACTTGAGTGACTGCAGCATGTCCTCGACGTCGTCATCGGTGACCGGTGCGACACGGACGGCGACGTCCCCCAGCACCTCGGCGAACTTGCCACCCAGACCGACCATCACGAGCGGCCCGAGCATGGGGTCGCGGTTGACACCGACGATCATCTCCTGCCCCGAGTCGATTTGCTCCTGCACAAGGAACTCGGTAGCCAACCCGGCGATCCCGATGGACGCCAGATCGGCCCGGATCGCCCTTACCGCCTCTGCAGCTGCAGTGGGTGTCGCCACCCCGAGCCGAACGCCGCCGACATCGCTCTTGTGGATGGCGGCGGCGACCTTGATGACTACGGTGCACCCGAACTCCGCCTTGGCCGCCGCAGCCTCATCCGGGGTGTGCACGAGCCGAGAACGGACCACTGGGATGCCATAGCTGGTGAGCAGGGCCTCGGCGTCGCAGGCCGCCAGCCAGCCGGTGCGCGTCCGGCAACCCGCCGCCGCCATGAGCCGACCAACCTGCTCGACGTCGACATCGGGTCGAAACACCTTGCCGATAGGCCGAGCCCGCCGGCCCGCCCAGGCGACACTCCGCCCGAGAGCGCGTGCGGCGTTTTCCGGGAACGCGAACGACGGGAGGCCTGCCTCGCGTAGAGCTGGCGGTGGGCCCTCTTGGTTCATGAAGACCGCGACCAACGGGACGTCCCCGCTGAGCTCCGCACGGGCGGCGACGAGCTCAGCGGCCACGTCCGAGGCACGAGTGATAAGGGGTGTGTTGAACATGACGATCAGGGCGTCGATCTCGGGCGCCCCACCGAGGATGCGGACCGCTTGGCCATACTGGCGTGCGGTGGCGCTGGCGATCATGTCGACAGGGTTGGACACGCTCGCCTCCGGCGGGAGCAAGGGTCGCAGACGCGCCGCCGTGAGCTCAGTGAGCTTGGGGACGATGAGCCCGTTCGTCTCGCAGGCGTCGGCGGCCAGGATGCCCGGCCCGCCCCCGTTGGTGAGGATCGCCACTCGAGGTCCTCGGAACCGCCGCTGCGAGCTCAACATTGCGGCCAGATCGAGCATCTCCTCGATGGATTCGGCGCGGACGACACCCGCCTGCCGGAGTAGCGCGTCCACCCCCACGTCCCCGGCGGTGAGGGCTGCGGTGTGCGACCGCGCCGCTCGGCGGCCGGCTTCTGTCCGGCCTGCCTTCACTGCCACGATGGGGATCCGCCTTCCCACCAGCTGGGCGATTCGAGTGAACCACCGTGGATCCTGGATCGACTCTAGGTAGAGCAGGATCAGGTCGGTGTCCCGGTCTTGGCCCCAATAGAGGATCAGGTCGTTGCTAGCGACGTCCGCGCTGTTCCCCACCGACACGAACGCGCCGATCCCAAGCCCGCGAACGTCCGCCGCCTCCAGCACGGCGAGCCCGATCGCCCCCGACTGGCTGAGGAGCGACGTCCGTCCTGGCGGCGGGACGGTGCGGCTGAAGGTTGCGTTGAAGCGTGCCTCGCCGGTGCCGCTGAGTATCCCCGTACAGTTCGGGCCGACGAGCCTCAAGCCACGGGCGGCAGCCTCCCGTATGAGATTCGCTTCGAGAGCAGCCCCTTCCGAGCCCGTCTCCGCGAACCCGGCGGAGATGACACACACCGCTCCGACGCCGAGATCAGCAGCTTGGGCGACCACTCCGAGGACGGCGGACGCCGGCACGCAGACGATGACGAGATCTGGCACCGCGGGGCAGGAGGCCAGATCCGGATAGGCAACGATGCCCTGCACAACCGGATGCCTACTGTTCACCGGCAACACGGTCCCGGAAAAGTGGCTGGCGAGCAGGTTGGCAAATAGCAAGCCTGCGATCGTGTTGGCATCATCGCTGGCCCCGACCACGGCGATCGCGTGCGGGCGCAGGAAAGCCTCCAGAGCGGCGTGTGTTGCCCTTGATCGCTCCCGCAACGCCAGGTCGAGCGGCCCGTCGGCCCCGGCGTCGGCGCCCTCGAGGGCCTGGGTGTCGAAGCCGGGACCGCGGCGCAGAACCTCCTCCGAGACGTCTACGTCCGTCTCGCTCACGCTCCTGATCCCCCGCGCAGACCTGCCACTCCTGCAGTCTCTTGCAGTTCGCGGCGGACTTGTAGGGTCGAAGGTCACTCGGACCATCCACGTCTCAGCTCGGCTCATCCTTCCTCACGGCGGTGGTCGGTGGGGCAGGCCACCCCGCCCCAGCGACCGACCCACCGACCTGCACCTGCACAGCCCCGTTCGCAGGCAGGCGAGAAGCTCGCAGACGACAGGAGTCTTTCTGCCGAAAGGCCCTAGCCGATCAAAGCCCCCCGGTCGAAGATGTAACTGGTGAGAGTGTGCCGAGTCATGGCCATGCAGGGAGCCTTCCGGACGACGGCGGCACGAGCATCTGGGCGGCGGCATGCCCGCCCGCAGGAGGTGACGCCATGACGAGGGTGGCCGAGCGACCCAAGCCGTTCCTTGTACCGGAGTACTGCAAGGGCTGCGGGCGCTGTATCAGCTCGTGCATCAAGAACTGCTTCGCGCTCGGTACCGAGATCAACCCGGCGACCGGGCTGATCCCGATCGTTCTCGACCTGACCGATTGCAACGGCTGTGGCCTCTGCTTCGACGCCTGCCCCGAGCCGTTCGGCCTCCGGCCGGAGGGCGACGAGGCGGCTTTTGAGCTGGTGGATCCAGCCAGGCTCTTCGGCCCCCGGCCTTTCGACGTACCTGAGCCGGAGCCCCGGCCGGACTCGACTGTCCCCTTGCCGGAGCGGGAACCGCTCATCGTGAAGGGGACCTATGCAGCCGCCGTTGGCGCCCTGCTCGCCGGCTGCCGCCACGTCTTCGGTTACCCGATCACGCCTTCCACCGAGGGTGCCGAGTTGATGGCCAAGATACTGCCCGAGCTCGATGGCGTCTTCATCCAGGCCGTGAGCGAGGTCGCGGCGGTCAACATGATGTACGGCGCCGGCGGTGCCGGGACACGCTGTATGACCTTCACGAGCTCTCCGGGTTTCAGCCTGATGCTGGAGGGGATCTCGTACATGATTGGGGCAGAGGTTCCGGCCGTCTTCGTGAACATCATGCGCGGCGGCCCAGGGCTCGGGAACATCGGGCCCGAGCAGGCGGACATCAAGCTCGCATGCCGTGGCCTCGGCCATGGGAACACCCACGCAATCGTTCTTGCCCCGGCGACGCCGCAGGAAATGCTCGACCTCACGATGCTCTCGTTCGAGCTCGCCTTCAAGTACCGAAACCCGGTCGTGATCGTCGGCGACGGGTATCTCGGCCAGATCACCGGGCAGGTACGGTTACCACGCCAGATGGTGGTGCCTGGCGTGTCGGAGTGGGCGGTGTTCGGCGATCGCTCGCATCGGGGCAATCTGATCTGCTCCATCGATCTCTCCGAGGTGGGCCTCTAGCAGCATAACCTCCACCTGGAGGAGAAGTACGCGC
>DASPSK010000185.1:0-3889 GCA_035623975.1 Acidimicrobiales bacterium
CGAGAACCAGCTCAACAAGAAACGCCGCGCCTTCGCCCCGCTCGAGGCCGCCCTCGCCGCCGCCCTCGAGGCCGCCCCGGTCGCCCTCGAGCAGCTCCATGCGGGCATGCCCCTGTACCGCTCGGGGTTGACCGGCGCGCAAAAAGACGCCCTTCGACCTCTCTTCCTCCTCACCAACAAGCCAGTCCTTGCCGTCGTGAACATCGGCGAGGACGAGCTGGGATCGAGTGACGACCTTGTCAGCCAAGTGGCTGCGGAGCTCGGCGGTGGGGCTGAGGTGCTCGCCGTCTCCGTCCAGCTCGAGGCAGAGGCGGCCAGCCTTGACGCCGGCGAGCGCGCCGAGCTCCTCGAGGGCCTCGGGCTCGGCGAAGGCGCCCTCGTCCGGGTCGCTCGTGCCGCCTATGACATCCTCGGACGCGACACGTTCCTCACGACGGGGGAGAAGGAGTCGCGTGCCTGGACATTCCGGCGGGGGGCGAAGGCGCCCGAATGTGCCGGCGTGATCCACTCGGACCTGCAGCGGGGCTTCATCAAGGCGGACGTCATCAACTGGAAGGACCTCCTCGAGATCGGCTCGTTCGCCGGCGCCCGGGCCAAGGGCAAGGTCCGTCTCGAGGGCAAGGACTACGTCGTGCAGGACGGCGACGTCCTCGAGATCCGTTTCAACATCTGAGGGCGGGCCGATAGGCTCGCCTACGAGCAGAGGCCGCACCGGACCGCACCCGAAGGAGCCGGGCGCTTGTGACGCAGACAAGGAGGCCGGGATGGGTACCGACGTCTATGGGCTGCTCGGCGACGAAGCCGAGTCCCTCCTCAACCACAAGGCTGAGGCCTTCCCCCGCGAGCATCTGATCCTTCCCGGGCCCGACTTCATCGACCGGGTCTTTGTCGCCAGCGACCGCTCGCCGGCGGTCCTGCGCAACCTGCAGGCGACGTTCAATCACGGCCGCCTCGGGGGCACGGGGTACCTCTCGATCCTCCCCGTCGACCAAGGGATCGAGCACTCGGCGGCGGCCAGCTTCTCGAAGAACCCCGCCTACTTCGACCCGGAGGCCATCGTCGAGCTGGCCTTGGCGGGTGACTGCAGCGCCGTCGCCACCACCCTCGGGGGCCTCGGCATCGTCTCGCGCAAGTACGCCCACAAGATCCCCTTCATCGTCAAGCTCAACCACAACGAGCTGCTCACCTTTCCCAACCGCTACGACCAGGTGCCCTTCGGGAGCGTCCAGCAGGCCGTCGACCTCGGCGCCGTCGCCGTCGGAGCCACGATCTACTTCGGCTCGGAGGAGTCGACCCGCCAGATCCGCGAGGTGAGCGAGATGTTCGCCGAGGCGCACCGTGCCGGCCTGTTCACGGTGCTGTGGTGCTACCTGCGCAACTCGGCCTTCAACACGCCCGAAGCCGACTACGACATCTCGGCGGACCTGACCGGCCAGGCGAACTATCTCGGCGTCACGATCGAGGCGGACATCATCAAGCAAAAGCAGCCGGAGAACAACGGCGGCTTCACGGCGCTGAAATTCGGCCGGACGGATCCCCTCGTGTACGACAAGCTCACGACAAGCCACCCCATCGACCTCACGCGCTGGCAGGTCGTGAACTGCTACGCCGGGCGGATCAGCCTCATCAACTCCGGGGGAGCGTCCGTGGGCGCGAACGACCTCGCCCAGGCGGTGCGCACGGCCGTCATCAACAAGCGGGCCGGCGGCACGGGTCTCATCATCGGGCGGAAGTCCTTCCAGCGCCCGACGGAGGACGGGGTCGCCCTCATCCATGCCGTGCAGGACGTCTTCCTCGACGACAGCATCGGGATCGCCTGAGGAGAACCGACCGCCGACGCCGCCGGCCAGGTCAATCGGGCTCTTGGCGTTGGAGTGGGGAACGTGACCTGGTGCCACGGCCGGCAACGTTGCCGAGTTCTTGGCAACCCTGAGGTTGGCATGAGGCACGAGCGCCCGCAGGTCAGCCCTCTTCCCGGCATAGGCAGAAGGGATGTCCGGCCGGATCCAGTAGAACCCGGACCCATTCCTGCGGTTGGAACTCTGCGACTCGCGCACCCAATGCCACGGCGTCGGCGGTCGCCGCGTCGAGGTCGTCCACCTGGATGTCGAGATGCATCATCGTGCGCTGCTCGCCCGGTCCGGCAGGCCAAACCGGCGCTACGTAGTCCTTGGCGAGCTGGAAGACCATGTACACGGAGTCCTGAGGTGGCTTGACGACGGCGGTCCCTGGCTCCTCGTGCACCACCGGCCAGTCGAGCAACTTCGAATAGAAAGCGGCCAGCGCCACGGGGTCCGGCGCTTCGATGGCGGTTCCCCACCACATTCCCTTCGACCGGCTACGCACGAGCCGCCGATCGTAGCGGAGGCTCCGGCGTGCCGAGGTGGCCGCACCTAACCGTAGGTGGGTTGCTGCGGCCAGCCGGCGGGTGAGTCCTCCCAGTCCTCCTGGCGGCCGTAGGGAGTGAGGTCGAGGACGTTGTTGGAGAAGAGCAGGCGATCAACACCTCGAGCCGTCGTCGAGTACGTCAAGTAGACGTCCTCGCCGTCGCGCAGGAACACCGTGAGTCTGAAGAGGTTGCCCGCTCCCGTGTCGTCGGCGAAGCCGTTACCGCGTGAGGAGACGAACGGCACCGTCCAACCCATTCGGGCCTTGTACTCCTGGATCTGCTCGAGCGGCATGTTGGACACCGTCACGAAGCTGACCCCCGAGTCGTGGAGGGTGCCGAGGTCGGCGACGTTGTTCGTGAAGTGGGTGCAGCCGGGGCAGAAGGCGTCCGGTCCATTGTCCATGAACTGGTACACGACGAGCTGCGCCCGACCCTCAAAGAGGTCGAGCAGTGTCTTCGGGCCCTCGGGGGTGTCGAACACGTAGCCGTTTTCGAATTTCACCATCGGCAACCGCCGACGCCTGGCGGCGAGGGCGTCGAGGGTGCGGGTGGCTTCTTTCTCGGCCCGGAGCAGTTCGTCACGCTGACGCTGCCATTCGTCGAGCGGGACGACTGGTGGCCGGGCGACTGCACTCGATACTTCGGTCACGCGCTTCTCCTTGTCTCGTGCACGACAGGTGAGACGACTCGGCTCAGCGAAATTCATCGCACCTCTTGGCTCCCGAACGACATCGCGCCTTGCCGCCGCCGGACCGCCGTGGCAGCGGGTACGAAACCGCCTCAGCCGGCCTCGGCCTGACGAGCTGAGCGGACGAGATAGTGGCCGCGGGCGACGACGACGGCGGAGCCGCCGACCTCGATGCGCTCGAGCTTGGTGGCGTCACCGACGGCTCGAGCCGTGAGCACTGACGGCCGCCCGATCTCAGCTCCCTGGCGGATCTCGATCTCCTCGCCGAAGGCGATCTGGCGGTAGCGGGCGAGGTGGAGGGCCAACGGTCCGGCGGCTGACCCGGTCGCCGGGTCCTCGTTCACGCCGATGGAGGGTGCGAACATGCGCGTCTTCCAGTGGTCGCCCGCGCGGGCGACGCAGCTGACATTGGCGTCGTGGTTCGCGAGGGCGCCCAGGTCGGGGTGCAGGGCGCCCACCTCGGCGGCGGAGGAGAGCACGACGTAGACGTTGCGGGGGCCGTTGCGATACGAGTCGATCGGCAATTCGGAGCTGGCGATGCCGAGGGCCGCCAGCAGCTCGGTCGGCCGCTCGTACGGTTCGATCTCGGGGATCGGCTGTTGCATGCGCCCGAACACGAGCCTCGACCCGTCGCTCGCGATCTCGACGGGGAAGGTACCGCGCCCGGTCTCGAGGCGGACAGAGCCCGTCTCGAGGGCGGCGGCCACGACGAAAGCCGTCCCGAGGACCGGATGGCCGGCAAAGGGCAGCTCCACCGCGGGCGTGAAGATGCGGATGCGGACGTCGCCGTCGCCCCCGGCGGGAAGGAGGAA
>DASPSK010000197.1:0-4809 GCA_035623975.1 Acidimicrobiales bacterium
CGCAGTGATGGATGAAGGGCTGGTGGGGGCGCGCTTCGGGGCAGAGGGGCTGGAAGCTCATCGGTTGGCGCGAGGGCTCGACGACCACGTGCTCGCTCTCTCCGACCCACCGCCCGATCTCTCGGTCGAACGCGAGCTCGAATCGCCGGTCGATCAGGTCGACACGGTGGCCTTCATCGCCGCGGGCATCGCCGAGGAGTTGCTGGCTCGCCTCGCCCCGCACGGCCTTGCCTGCACCCGCCTCCTCGTCGAGGCCACCACCGAGCATGCCGAAGAATTGAGCCGGTGGTGGAGGGCGGACCGGCCCTTCACGGCAAGGGCGATGGTCGACCGGGTGCGGTGGCAGCTCGAGGGGTGGATGTCCTCTCCTGCCGATGCCCCGAGCGCTGGCGTCACCCTCGTCCGCCTGACCGCCGGGGAGGTCGTGCCGGATTCCGGGCGTCAGCTCGGCCTCTTCGGAGGCCCGGCCGAGGCGAGCCAGCGGGTCGAACGGGGGATCGCCCGCATCCAGGGCCTGCTCGGACATGCTGCCGTCGGCACCGCCGTGTTGGCCGGGGGGAGAGGACCGGCCGAGCAGGTGCGTCTCGTCCCCTGGGGGGATCCTAGAGAGGAGGCGGTGGACGCCCACCACCCCTGGCCCGGCCGCCTCCCGTCCCCGGCCCCGGCGATCGTGTACGTGGACCCCGTCCCCGTCGAGCTGCTGTCGACAACAGGCGAGACGGTCGGCGTCAGCGGCCGCGGCCGCTGCAACGCCGCGCCGGGGCGGATCCGGCGGCTGCCCGCGGGTCGTTCGGCCGAGGTCGCCGGTTGGGCCGGCCCTTGGCCAGTTGACGAGCGCTGGTGGGATCCGAGCTGCCACCGCCGCCGGGCGCGCCTCCAGTTGCTCCTCGAGGACGGGAGCGCTCATCTCCTCGTCCTCGAAGACGGTCACTGGGGCATAGAGGCGACCTACGACTGAGGCGCGAAACGACCAGCTGGATCCCGTCCTACACCGACCGACCGGCGGGGGAGTCTCTCAGCCAATTATCAGGCGCGGTGCAGCCCGGGCACAGGCGGCTCGGCCACGATGGACACGTCCACCGGCAGGATCCCCCTTCCTGAACGGGCGGACAGGTGGAGCGGGCCCGGCCCCGACCACTCGAAGTCCTGACGTGCCCGCCAAAGGTGAGCGCCATGGACGAAGGGAAACCGAGGCAGCGGGCGCCGATGGCAGGAGGGACCGGTCTCCCCCTCTGCTCCGGTGGTCGTGCCTCGGTGGAGCAGTCCGACGTCGTCTCCTTGGCGGACGGCTCGTTTCCTTCGGCCGGCTCACCCTCGTGGCCATCCGGAACCGGGTGGGTCGGGGCCGAGCCTCCCACCGGGGGCGACGGCCCGGGGCGCACCGTCACGGGTCGCCTCCTCAAGGGCCGGCGCCCTCAGCGCGCTCGCCCTGGCGCTCGCTCCCTGCGTCTGCGGGGGCTCTTCGGTAATTCTCAGCAAGCTCTCAGCTCTTGCTGGCAAATTAATTCCCGTGGTACTTGCAGAAGCCCAGGGAAATGGCCGCCGCGTCCTCGTCGTCGACGACGAGGAGTCGATCACCGAGCTCGTGGCGATGGCGCTGCGATACGAAGGCTTCAAGGTCGAGACGGCAAACGCCGGCTATCCGGCGCTCCAGCGGCTGGAGGAGTTCCGTCCCGACCTCCTCGTGCTCGATGTGATGCTTCCCGACCTCGACGGCTTCACCATCGCCGAGCGCGTGCGCCGGGATCGCCATGACGTTCCCGTCCTCTTCCTCACAGCCCGGGACGCAACCGAGGACAAGGTCCGCGGACTCACGATCGGCGGCGACGACTACGTCACGAAGCCCTTCAGCGTCGCCGAGCTGGTCGCCCGCATCCACGCGGTCCTGCGACGCACCGGGCACGGCGAGGCCGCTCACAAGCTCGTGCTCGCCGACCTCGAGATGGACGACGACGCCCATGAGGTTCGACGGGCGGGCCAGCTGATCGACCTGACGGCGACGGAGTACCGCTTGCTCCACTACCTGCTCGTCAACGCCCGCCGCGTGCTCACCCGCGCTCAACTCCTCGACCACGTCTGGAGTTACGACTTCGGCGGCGACGCCGGCGTCCTCGAGACCTACGTCAGCTACCTCCGCAAGAAGGTCGACTTCGTCGAGCCGCATCTCATCCAGACCGTGCGCGGCGTCGGCTACGTGCTGCGCCCGCCGCGGGACTAAGCCGACAGGCAGGGGCTGTGCCGCTCCGTACGCGCCTCGTCCTGCTGCTCGTCGTCCTCGGAGCGGCGGCGCTCTTCGTCACCGACGCCATCACCTACAACTCCCTCAAGTCGTCGCTGTTCGCGCAGACCGATCAGAGCCTGCAGCAGAGCTCGGGGCCGCTCAGCCGGGCGCTATTCGGAGAGCCTCGGCCCGGAGCCTGCGTCGGCAGCCCGATCGGCACGTTCGCCGAGGCTTACACGACGAATTTGAGCCCCTTCGCAGGGGTCGTCTGCGTCAATTACAACACCGTGTCTGCACCCTCGGCGCCGCGCATCCCCGCCTCGGAAATCTCGGCGGCCGATGTAGGCAACAAGATGGTCTTCACGACAGTCGAGAGCGATGGCGTGAGCTACCGAGTACTCATCGAACCAATCCTGGGGAACCCTCCCTTCGTCGTTCTCGCCTTCGGTGTCCCTCTGACCGGAGTCGACGCGACGCTCAGGCACCATCTGAGAGTGGATCTCACCGTCAGCCTCCTCGTCCTGTTGGCCCTCGTGCTCGCGACCTGGGCGCTCGTCTGGCTCGGCTTGCGCCCGCTCGAGCAGATGGCCCAGACCGCCGGAGAGATCGCCGCCGGCGACCTCTCGCGGCGGGTGGAGGACACCGATGAACGCACCGAGGTGGGCCAACTGGGGGCAGCCCTGAACGCCATGCTGAGCCAGATCGAACGGGCCTTCCGGGAGCGAGAGGCCTCTGAGGAACGGCTCCGGCGCTTCGTGGGCGATGTCTCGCACGAGCTGCGCACGCCGCTCACCTCGATCCGTGGTTATGCCGAGTTGTTCAAGGACGGCGGGAACGGGCGGGCGGAGGATCTCAACGCCGCCCTCGAGCGGATCGAGAGCGAGTCGACCCGCATGGGCGGCCTGGTGGATGACCTCCTGCTGCTTGCCCGCCTCGATCAAGGCCGGCCGCTCGGCCAGGAGTCGGTCGACCTCGCCCAACTGGCGGCAGACGCGGTGCAAGACGCCCGCGCCGTCGATCCGCTCCGGCCCATCCGTCTTGTCTCGACAGGCCCATGCGTCGTCATCGGTGACGAGGAGCGGCTCCGGCAGGTGCTCGGCAACCTCCTCAGCAATGCTCTGACATACACGCCACCGGGATCGCCCATCGAGGTGGCTGTGCACATGGATCGAGCTCCGGTGGACGTCTCCGGCCTGCCGGGGACTCAGGCGATACCCACGGTGGGAATGTTCGGTCGGCTGTCTCGCTCCGGCCGAGCGTTCGAACCGGCGAACGCGTCGGATGCACCCGCCCGCCCGTTGGGGGCAGCAGATCTGCGGGTTGCGGGCGCCGGGGGTGCTGGCGGGGAGAAAGGCGCCAAATCCGATGAGGCGTACGCGGGCGCCGCCCCCAGGCCAGCTTGGCGAAGCGATGTCGCCGAGCCGGCCGCCGCCCGACCGGGCAGGGCGGATCGCTCGGTCGAGCAGGGGGGGCGGGTGATCGTCTCCGTCATCGATCATGGGCCCGGCATCCCGCCCGAGGCGAGGCCGTACGTGTTCGAGCGTTTCTGGCGGGAGGATCAGTCGCGCCAGCGCTCGAGCGGTGGCACCGGTCTCGGGCTCTCCATCGTCGCCGCCGTCGTCGCCGCCCATGGTGGGCAGGTGGCGATCCGGGAGACGCCGGGGGGCGGAGCAACCTTCGTCGTCGAGCTCCCCGCCGCGCCGGCCGCGGCGCCTGCGCCGCCGCCGGCTCAGTCGCCACCCTCTTCATCCTCGGCCTCTTCATCCTCGCCCGCTTCGAGCTCGGCTACGCCTGCCAGCGGAGAGGGGCCCGTCGTCGACCTCGCCCTCCCAGGCTGGGTGGGCGAGTAGCCCGGCCGGCGCCTGCTGGACGTCCACCGGCGGCGCCGCTCCGTGTTTGGACCGCTCCGTATGAGGATTGGACGCAGTTTCGGACAGGGGTGTCCGAAACTGCGTCCAAGCTGTGTCTGGGAAGGGTCTGGAAGGGTCCAGTTGTGTCTGGGAAGGTCCAGTTGTGTGTCGCGGAAGGGGTGGTAGAGGAGAGGGGATCGGGTCCAGCACACCACGAACAGGTGTTCGCACGAGAGGCTATTCTCGTTTGAGTGACACCGAGGGGGGTGGCCAAGGCCCCCACTGCCTATGCCGAGTTGCACTGCCACTCGAGCTTCAGCTTCCTCGACGGAGCTTCACACCCTGACGAGCTCGTCGCCGAGGCGGCACGACTCGAGCTGACGGCGCTCGCCCTGACGGATCATGACGGGTTGTACGGGGTGGTGCGCTTCTTCGAGGCGGCACGTGAGCTGGGGGTGCGCACCGTCTTCGGGTCGGAGGTCACCTTGGCGGCGCCAGCAGGCTCAGCCCTGACAACGGCGCCGGCGCCGGCGCGAACCCGCGTCCCCGACCCACAGGGCGCCCACCTCGTCGTGCTCGCCCGCGACCCGGAGGGTTACACACGCCTTGCACGCGCCCTCAGCGAGGCGCACCTCGCCGGGGGGGAGAAGGGAAGGCCACATCACGACCTCGCTCGGCTGGGGGAGCTCTCGCAGGGTCACTTCCTCCTTCTCACGGGATGCCGGAAGGGGACGGTCC
>DASPSK010000201.1:0-7223 GCA_035623975.1 Acidimicrobiales bacterium
GCCCGGCGTCGACGACCCATTGACGGCGATCTCGCTCCACCACGGCGTGGACGTGGCGGGCGGGGGGTAGGCGAGGTCGGGATCGCCCGACTGAGACGACTCGGCGTAGAGGTCGGGCTCGGCACCGGCGCTGACGTAGTGCAAGGGGAAGGCGAGGTCCTCGTCGCCGCCGGGCGCGATGACAGCGGGACGCGACGGATCGGGCTCCTTGTCGCTCATCTCACGGCCCGGTCGCACCGATGTGTCGAGCTCTCGATCGTCCTCGGCGGACCCGAAGGTCGGCTTCGACCACCGAATGCACGGGCAGCAATCTACCCTGCGAGGGGCTGCGTCCGATTTCGCCCCGCCGTGGGCTGGCGACGGCGCCACGCCGCCCTTCACCTCGGGGGACGATGCTACTTTGGAGCGTCAACGGGCCGTTGGCGCAGTCTGGTAGCGCACCTGCATGACGCGCAGGTGGTCGGGGGTTCAAGTCCCTCACGGCCCACTCACGGCGCCGGGATGATGTCGGTGGGGCGCGTTCTGATCGCTCTCTTGGGAGCACTCATCGGAGCTCTCCTCGTCCTGGTACCTATGTCCGCATCACGGGCGGCGACGGCCGCCCGCTCCGCGAGATTCGTCGTGTATGCCGCTGCACCGACTGGCCCGCTCGCGTCGACATGTTAGGGGACGACCATCACGAACCCGAGGTTCCCCTACCCGTGGCGCGAGGCCAGGCATCTGGGTCTCATCGGTGCCCACGCTCCTTTTGAGCTGACCCTGGCGGGCGCAGGCGACGATGAGCGGTCCCGAGCCGATCCGATGGGCGGGACGCAAGCGAGCTCGGGAGCTTCGGCCCGGGCGGGGGCGCTCACCACGTCAGGTCGCGCCCCGTGACGTCCCGGCCCCGTGCGGGCGAGCCGTCGAAGGGCAACGGGCGCAGGCGGAGGACCGTCCCCCAGTTGTCGGCCCAGACCATGCGGATCTCACCGTCGTCAAGCCTCACGCGCGGACGGGCGAGGTTGCCGGGCGCGCCGTTGAGGCTGCCCTCCCTGCTCGGCCATGGCCGTTGCCGGACTCTCATCGCGAACATCTGCGCCTCGTCCATCATCTTCAGGCAGCCCCGTAACGCCCGCTCACCGACTTCGAGCGGTGGGGGCTGGAAGAGGGAGCGGAGATTCACCTTCCGCACCGTCTCTCCGTGCTGGAGGACGAAGGCTGCCCCCTCGCCGTGGGCAGAGTAGCCCTCGCCGAGGGCGGTTTCGAGGCGGGTGGCGACGGCTGCGACGAAGCCCTCCCAGTCAAAACCCGACGCCATGCCAACGTTGAGCGGGCGTGACATCGGGCCTTTCAGGGAGGAGAAGTCGGGGCCGATCTCGGGCTCGTGCGTAGGTGGATACGTCGGGGGGGACACCTGTGGCGCCCAGGAGTCCGTCTCGTAGCCGCGATCGGGCGGTGAGAACGGCGGGTCACCGCCGTGCTGGCCGAGCGAGTCGGCGATGCGGCTGGCGACGATCGGCACGACGATGAGCCCGGCGAAGACGATCGCCCAGGCGGCCGCGATGGGGATGAGCACGAAGACGGGCCAGCGATCGACGAAGCTGAGCACGAGCAAGCTTGAGCACACGGCCGCCAGGACGAGCTTGATGATGGCCGCACCGGTGCCGATCCCGAGGCGGAAGCCCGGTCGGTTCGCCCGCCGGTGTGCTCCATTACGGCTCCCAGGCTGGCGAGCGTCCTCCACGTTGCTAAGGATCGCAGATACCAGTGGCCAACTCCATGCGCGGGAGGCGCCGCCGGCGCCTCAGGACCCTGACCACGTCCAGGCGTAGGTCGTGTCCTCGATCTCGAGGGCGGCGTCGGTGAGGCGCAGTGGGCGGAACGTGTCGATCATGACGGCGAGCTCGTCGGTCGCCGGCCGGCCGAGCGCCCGCTCGACGCTTCCCGGCTGCGGGCCGTGGACGAAGCCCGCGGGATGCAGCGACATCGACCCCGGTCCGATGCCGGAACCGGCGCGGCTCATGAAGTCCCCGCCGACGTAGAAGAGCACCTCGTCGCTGTCGACATTGGCATGGGCGTAGGGAACCGGTACGGCCCCGGGCCCGAAGTCGAACAAGCGCGGCACGAACGAGCACACGACGAAACCCGATCCGGCGAAGGTCTGGTGCACAGGCGGCGGCTGGTGGACGCTGCCCACGATGGGCTCGAAGTCGTGGATGGAGAAGACCCACGGATACAGGCAGCCGTCCCAGCCGACGACGTCGAAGGGATGGTGTGCGTAGGTGTAGCGCGTCAATCCGGCGCCCGTCCGCACGAGCACCGGCACGTCGGCGCCGTCGGCGAGGAGCGGCCCATCCGGGCCGCGGACGTCTCGCTCCGAGTAAGGGGCGCCTTCGAGCAGCTGCCCCCGGGTCGAGAGGTAGCGGGCGGGGACGCGCACGTGGCTGCGGGAGTCGATGCAGAGCATGCGCACCGGCTCGTGCACGACCCAACGGTGCGTCGTATGCGTGGGCACGACGACGTAATCGCCTTCACCCACTTCGAGACGGCCGAAGACCGACTCGAAGGTGGCGCGACCGGACTCGAGGTAAACGAGCTCGTCGCCGACGGCGTCGCGGTACAGCGGGCTCGTCTCGCCGGCGACCGCATAGCTGATGCGGACGTCCTCGTTGGCAAGCAGCAGCCGGCGCCCGCTGATGGCGTCGCCCCCTTCGGGGCACTCGTGCAGCCGCAGATGGCGCGGGAGCACCGGGGCGTTGTCGCGCAAGGCGTCCGGCGCCGTTGCCAGCAGCTCGGCGGAAGTGATGGCCATCGGGGAGTGACGGTGGTAGAGCAAGGCGCTCTCCTCGGAGAACCCCTCGCTGCTCATCAGCTCCTCGACATGCAGCTCGCCGCTGTCCTGGCGGAATTGCACGTGGCGCTTGCGTGGCAGGCTCCCGACGCTCCGGTAGTACGGCATCCTCAGAGGTTCCCGCGCAGGTCCTGCTCACGCTCGAGCGCCACGAAGAGCGCTTTGAAGTTGCCGTTGCCGAAACCCGTGGACCCGTGCCGCTCAATCAGCTCGAAGAACACGGTGGGACGGTCCTGGTTCATGCGGGAGAAGATCTGCAGCAGGTAGCCCTCGTCGTCGCGATCAGCCAGGATGCCGCACTCCTGCAGCTCGTCGATGTCGAGATCGACATCGGAGAATCGCTCCCTCAGCTCCGCGTAGTACGTGTCAGGCACCCGCATGAACTCGATCCCGCGGGCTTGCAGGGCGGCCACGGACGCCACGGCGTCGGCCGTGGTTATGGCGATGTGCTGCACTCCTGGCCCGTTGAAGAAGTCGAGGTACTCCTCCACCTGGCTGCGTTTCTTGCCCGGGGCGGGCTCGTTGATCGGGAACTTGATCCTGCCTACGCCGTCGGAGACGACTTTGCTCATGAGCGCCGAGTACTCGGTCGAGATGTCCTCGTCGGTGAAGCCTTGGACCAACGTGAAGCCGAGAACGGCCTCGTAGAACTTGACCCAGAAATTCATACGGTTGAGCTCGACGTTGGCGACCGAATGGTCGAAGTCGAGCAGACCGACGGACGGAGCGGGGTCGCGCAGGGCAGCCCGCGCTTCGTAGCCGGGGGCGTAGGCGCCCGAGTAGGCGGAGCGCTCGACGAAGCTGTGCACCGTCTCGCCGAACGCAGCGATCGTCGCCCTCCGGACGGTGCCGTGTTCGTCGGACTGCTCGTTCGGCGGCTTCACGGGCACGGCGCCGCGACGCACCGACTCGACGAAGGCCGCCTCGGCGTCGCCCACCCTGAGGGAGATGTCGCGCACGCCGTCGCCATGGCGGGCGACGTGCCTGGAGATCTCGCTTCCCTCCCGCAGCGAGGACGTGAGGACGAAACGCAGCTTGCCTTGCTCGAGCACGTACGAGCACTGGTCCCGCAGCCCTGTCTCCGGGCCTGCATAGGCAACGATCTCGAAGCCCCAACCCGTCCGGTAGAAGTGGGCGGCCTGGCGGGCGTTGCCGACCCAGAACTCCACGGCGTCGACCGCTTCGAGCTGGAGGGGATCCCGCTGCGACGCCGCAGGGACCCCTGTGTTCACTGTGCCTCGATCGGTCCGGGTCTCGGCGATGGCCATCGTGGCGACTCCCGCGGCGGTGTCGACGTCGTTGTCTTGCTCCGACGATATCCCCCCTCCGGCCCTTCGCGACGTGGCGCTCGCCGTCGCCCGCCCTGCCTACATGCATGTCCGATTTCCGCCAGACGCCTGACACAGCCGTTTGGGATACTGCTCGGGTGAGACCTCGTTCCTCCTCGGCGGTGCTCGGGCACAGCGTGTCGCCCTCGGCCTCGCGGCGGGGTGCGGATGGCGCCGCCGGCGGGGACGACGACGTCCGCTACCGAGCGCTCGTCGCCCGAGACGGGCGATTCGACGGCTGGTTCTTCGCCGGCGTGACCTCGACGGGCATCTACTGCCGAGCGAGTTGCCCGTCCGTGAAGCCGAGGCGGGACCGCGTGCGCTTTTTCCCCACGTCGGCGGCGGCCCAGCGGGCCGGCTTCCGGGCGTGCAAGCGCTGCCGCCCCGACGCCGCACCGGGCTCCCCGGAGTGGGACCGCCGCGGAGACGTCATCGGGCGGGCGATGCGCTCCATCCACGAGGGCGTTATAGACCGGGAGGGTGTCTCGGGCCTCGCCCGGCGCCTCGGTTACAGCCCGCGGCAGCTGCAACGTCTCCTCGTTGCCGAAGTCGGGGCAGGCCCGCTCGAGCTCGCCCGCGCCCAACGGGCGGAGACAGCCCGCGTCCTGCTGGAGACGACGGATCTGCGAATCGGCGAGATCGTCTTTGCCGCCGGCTTCAAGAGCGTGCGCCAGTTCAACGACACGTTGCGGGAGATCTTCGACGAGACGCCGCGGGCGATGCGGGCGCGCGCCGGGCGCCGGGCGGGCCAGGGGGAGCCGGCATGCCGACAGGCCGCCGCCCCGCGATCGGTGACGCTGCGCCTCGCCTACCGCCAGCCGTTCCCTGTGGGCGTGCTTTTCCGGTTCCTCGCGGAGCGCGCCGTGCCCGGAGTCGAGGAGGGTGACGGCCGTTACTACCGCCGGGCTGTCAGCCTTCCCGGGGGCGCCGGAGTGGCGACTGTGTGCGACGGGGGCGACGGGGCCCTGCGGTGCTCCCTCCAGCTGCAGGACTTGCGGGATCTGACCCTCGCCGTGCAGCGGGTGAAGCACGTCTTCGATCTCGACGCCGACCCGGCGGCGGTGGGCGGTGTCCTCGGTGCCGACCCCGTGCTCGGGCCCGCGGTCACCGCCCTGCCAGGGTTGCGGATTCCCGGGCACGTCGACGGAGGCGAGCTGGCGGTGCGGGCGGTTCTCGGCCAGCAGGTGAGCGTGCCGGGAGCGCGGACGCTCGCCGGCCGCCTGGCTCTCGCCTACGGTCGGCCGCTTTCCGTCCCGGTCGGATCCGTGCAGCGGGAATTCCCCCGCGTGGAGGTGATCGCCGGCTTGCCCGCCGGAGAGCTGCCCATGCCCGGTGCGCGAGGCCGTGCCCTCGTCGTGCTGGCAGAGGCGCTTGCCGGCGGGGAGCTGGCGCTGGATCGGACGACGGATCGTGATGCCGCCGTGGCTCAGCTCCTGTCGCTCCCGGGCATCGGGCCCTGGACGGTCGCCTATGTCAGCATGCGGGCTCTCGGGGACCCCGACGCCTTCATGCCGAGCGATCTCGGCGTCCGCCGCGCCCTCGAACGATTGGGTCAGCCCGCCGGCGAGCGGCAGGCGAGCGCCCTGGCGGAGCGCTGGCGGCCGTACCGGGCGTACGCCTTGCAGTACCTCTGGCACCTGCTCGGCGCCGGAGCCGGAGACGGCAATCGTGCGAGCGGCGGCGCGGACCGAAAGCTCTCACGACACGTGCAGGAAGGCTTGCAACGAGAGTCGCACCAACAGCCGCAACGAGAGAAGGAGACGGTGACGTGACAAGGATGACGAACCCAGCGCTGCAGGGCAAGGACGAATGGCGGGTGACCCCTACGCCCGTCGGGCACATGCTGGTCGTCGGAGACAGCGAATGGCTGCACTTCGTCGGGCTCCCCGGTTCGTTCGACGAGGCGGCGATGGAGCCTGACCGGCGCGGCACGCCGGACGCCGTCGACGAGGCGGTCAACCAGATCGCTGCCTACTTCGACCAGCGGTTGCGGACGTTCTCGTTGCCCCTGCAGCCGTCCGGCACGGACTTCCAGCAGCGCGTGTGGTTCGCTCTCGCCGATATCGGCTACGGGCAGACGGAAAGCTATGGCCAGTTGGCCGCCCGTGTGGGCAGCCCGAAGGCGTGCCGGGCGGTCGGGTTGGCGAACGGGCGCAATCCCATCCCGCTCATCCTGCCCTGCCACCGGGTCATCGGATCGAACGGGAGCCTCACCGGCTACGGGGGTGGGCTCGAGCTGAAGAAGTGGTTGCTCGAGCACGAGGCGGCCGCCGTCGCCTCCGGGGCGGGAGCCTGAGCGAGACCCGACGCCCGCCTTACGGCTCTCCGTCGAGCAGGCGGGTGGGCAAGCGGGTCTCAGTCATCCCACCGGCGTGACCGGCCTCGATGCGCCACGCCGACTTGCCCGGCAGATCCGCCACCGCCTCGACGAGATCGGTCCCGACATAGTGGAGTGCGACGCCGTCGTCGGTGGCGAAGGTGAGCGGCAAGGTGCCATCGGCGACGAGCCGCTGCGTGAGCGGGCGGCGCTGCTCCTCGACGTCGTGGTGCACACCGTTGGCGTACGGAAGGAACCCGAGCCCGTTCGTCACCGGCCGGAGCTCCAACCCGAACGAGTCGGTCGTGCCTCCGACGTGCCAGCAGATGGAGCCGGCGCTCGACCCGGCCAGCACGACGCCCGCCTCCCAGGCCGCTCGCACGGCGGCATCGACGCCGTGCACGCGCCACAGCGCCAGCAAATTGGCGACCGAGCCGCCCTCGACCCAGATGACGTCCATGGAGCAGAGGAAGGACGTGATGTCCTCAACGTTCGGCATCGGGAACAGCTGCAGGTGATAGGGCTCGACTGCTTCCCCGGCGGCGGCGCCGTAGCAGTTCGCCACGCTGGTGTCACTGTCCCCGGTGGCGGTGGCGAGGAAGCACAGACGCGGGCGGACCTTGCCCGACAGCGCCAAGGCGTAGCGAAACAAGCCGCCGAAGCGCCATTGGTTCGCTCGCCCCGTCCATGCCTTACCACCGCTGGCTGCAAGGATGTGTCGATCGGGCACCGACTGTGTTTAGCGCAC
>DASPSK010000207.1:0-2521 GCA_035623975.1 Acidimicrobiales bacterium
GCCACGCCGTCACGACCCCGACGAAGAGATCGGGCCGGGCTATGAACTCGATCGTCGTGACCGCGCTCCCGAGCTCGACCACGAACATGACCGGGTTGTGCACCATGTGGCGAGGGTCGAGCTTCACAAAGGACTGGGTGAAGGCACGACGCAGGATCGCCCGGTCGAATGTCGGGGCGCCCGAGCGCCTGCGCACCTTCGGGGGCCGCGTCTCGGGCGGTGGCGCCGTGATCGCGGTCGGGGTGGGGCTCTCCGGCTCGCTCACGACGTTTCCTCCCCACCGTCGTCATCGGCGACGGAGTCGGGGATGAGACGGCCACATGCCCGCACGATCAGGGCCGTGGCGAGAAAGAACGCCACGACTGTGAGGATGAGTACCAGGTCGGTCATCCCGATGCCCCCAGCCGGAGACCTGAGGCATCGGTGTCGGGAGTGTCCCGGCCGGGCGAGGGCTCGGACTCGTCTCTCGTACTTGTGAATCTCTTCACTACAAGAACGGTACGAGTCGGAGCTGTCAACGACGCGTCAAGAAACGCCCGAGGGCGTCAACAACGCGTGACCGCCGCCCCGATCACCTCGGGGGCGGACACCTGAAGGAGAGCACCTGCCCGGCCCCTGTCGGAGCTTTGGCCAAATGTACGGTCGGGTGCGACACTTTGGCGTGCCTTCGATGACGCCGCCAGGGGCGGGTGCCGAGATGGCCGAGCCGATCCTTCACCTGTCCCGCGTCGTCAAGCGTCCCCTCGTCGACGAAGCCGGCGAGCGGGTGGGCCGCGTGGAGGATCTGATCGTGCGCGTCGGTGAGAACCCCCACCCGCCGGTCGTCGGGGCGGTCGTGCGCATCGCCGGACGCGACCTGTTCGTGCCCATCAGCCGGATCGCTGCCCTCGAGGACGGCCGCGTGCGCTTCGAAGGCGGGCCGGTGGATCTCCGGCACTTCGAGCGCCGCCCCGGCGAGCTCCTCCTCGCCAGAGATCTGCTCGCCCGCCACCTCATCAACCTTGTGGGGGGTCGCCTCATCAGCGCCAAGGAGATCGAGCTGGCGAAGGTCAACAACGTGTGGGAGGTCGTGGGCGTCGACCCGAGCAGCCGGCCGACGCTCCGGCGGCTGCTCGGGAGAATGGGACGCAACATCGCGCCGGGCGCCCTCGTCGACTGGGCGAGCATCGAGCCGTTCGTCGCCCACGTGCCCACCGCCCGCCTGCGCATCCCCTACCGCAAGCTGGCCCGGCTCCATCCGGCCCAGATCGCCGACCTCGTCGAGGCCGCCTCGCACGAGGAGGGCGAGGAGATCATCGAGGCGGTCAAGGCAGACCGCGAGCTCGAGGCCGACGTCTTCGAAGAGCTCGACATGGAGCACCAGGCGGAGTTCGTCCGCTCGAGGACCGACGCCGAGACCGCCCGGCTCCTGTCCCGCATGGCCGCCGATGACGCCGCCGACCTCATCATGGAGCTCGACCAGGACCGGCGCATGCCCGTGCTGGACCTCCTCCCCGCCCCTCAGCAGCGCAAGGTGCGCTCGCTCTTGACCTACAACCCCGAGACGGCCGGCGGGCTCATGAGTCCCGACTTCCTCGCCCTCCCGGAGCACGCGACCGTCGCCGAGGCCCTCTCGGCCATCCGCCGGAGTGCCGCGCCCCTCGAGACCCTCCAAGTCGTCTTCACCCTCGACGACACCGGGGCGGTGGCAGGGTCTGCGCCGCTGGTGTCGTTGATACGCGCAGATCCGGGCGATGTGCTCTCGTCGGTGGCCCACGCCGTCTCGGCCCACGTGCATGCAGACTGGGACTTGCACGCCGTGGTGCGAAAGATGTCCGACTTCAATCTGACCGTCGCACCGGTGATGGACGAGGAGCACCGCAGCATCCTCGGCGTCGTCACGGTGGACGACGTGCTCGAGCTGCTGCTGCCAAGCGGCTGGCGGCGCGACGCCGGCATGTCGGGAGCCGAAGAGTGAGGACGCCCCCGGGCGCCCTGCGGCGCCGACGTCCTGGTGTGGGCGGGGCCCGTCTGAAGCGGAGTGGCCGCGGCGGGACTGCCGGACCGAGCGGCCCACATGAACCGGGGGTCCCCAAACCCCCCGCGCCCACGTCGAGCCACGCGTCGCGAGGAGCCCTGCGTCCTCTCAGCTGACCGGCGGCGACGTGTGCGCGAGAGCACATGACCGACCGAGCACTGGAGGAGGTGAACGATGCGCAAGGCGGGCGGCACCGCGGACGAAAGCGCCGTACTCGACGAAGCCCACGTGGGCGACATTCAAGGCGCCTTCGGGACGATCCGGCAGCACGACACCGACCGGCGCCGATCGTGGGCCGCCCGCTTGCTGGCGTTGCTCGCCATCATGGGACCCGGGCTCATCGTCATGGTGGGAGACAACGACGCCGGCGGCGTCGCCACCTATGCCCAGGCCGGCCAGGACTTCGGTTTCACACTGCTGTGGACACTTCCGCTGCTCATCCCCGTCCTCATCGTGAACCAGGAGATGGTCGTCCGCCTCGGCGCCGTCACCGGTGTCGGCCAC
>DASPSK010000212.1:0-2624 GCA_035623975.1 Acidimicrobiales bacterium
TCAGGCACCAATCCGTGATAGAGGACCCCGGTATCGGGGAGCCGCCGCAGCGATTGCCCACCGTCTACGCCCAGGCATTGTCCGGTTATCCAGGACGCCGCAACGCTGAGAAGGAACACGGCGCTCTTGGCGATGTCAACAGGGTCGCCCAACCGGCCCAGAGGAATCTCGGCCAGAAACTGTCTCCTGCTGGCCTCGTCGTCGAAGAGCGGAGAGGCAGTTTCGGTGGTGACGAGGCCAGGCAGAATCGCATTGACGCGAATGCCATGAGGACCAAGTTCATCGGCGGCCACCCGAGTGAGCATGTCGACTCCAGCTTTGGAAGCTCCATACGCAGACATCCAGCGGTTTACATGCGTGGCCGCCATCGAGCTGATGTTGACGATGCTTCCGCCACCTGCCTCGCGCATGGCCTTGGCTTCCGCTTGAAGCGTCCGGTAGGTGCCGGTGAGCGTTCCTTCTACGGTCATGGCGAATAGGTCAGGCGAGAGTCCGAGCACGCTCCCCACCATCGCCTGATAGGCACAGTTCACTGCGAGACGCAAAGGCCCGTGCGCTTCGATCGAGACACTAATGGCGGCAGCTACGGAGTTGTCTTGCGTGATGTCGCACTGAACCGGCAGACACGCCTCGCCTATCTCCTTCGCCGCAGTTTCAAGCACGTCCCGTCGGCGTCCTGCGATTGCCACCCGGCCGCCCTCCCGAACAATGGCCTTGGCGCACGCGAGCCCTATGCCCGTGCCCCCTCCGGTGACTAGCGCCGATAGCCCGTCGAGTTCACCCATTTCGTCATCCCTCCACCCGAAGCCCGGTGACGCAGAGGCTACGAGGCATGGCCTCATGCGTCCATGGCCTGGTACCGATTGGCCCGCCCGGGAAGGTTCTGCGACGCTCCTATGGAGTGTCAAGCCGCTGAAGGCGGATCCTCCAGGAGCCGGAACAGGCTGCGGGTGAGGTAGCGCTTGAGGCAGCGCTTGATCTCCCGTGGGGTCTTTCCCTCGGCGGTCCGCCGCTTGGCGTAGGCCTGGGTCTCCTCGTCGTAGCGCAGTCGATTGAGGACCACCGTGTGCATGGCTCGGTTGAGCTGGCGGTCCCCATAGCGGTTGAGCCGGTAGTGCGTCGTCACCTGGCCGCCGTTGGCAGGGATGGGGGCCGTTCCGGCCAGCATGGCAAACGCCGCCTCGGAGCGGACCCGACCAGGGTGGGACCAGGCACAGAGGACGGTCGCCGCCACGATCGGGCCCACGCCGGGCTGGTCGAGCAGTTCAGGGCGCCACGAGCGCACGACGGCCAGGATCGCCTTCTCATGGGTGGCGGCCTCCTTGGCCATGGTGAGGGCCCGCCGGGCGAGGTCGCGCAGGACCGCCGCCGTTGTCGCGGTCTCGAGGTCCCAGGAGGGATCGAGGCGCAGGTGGGCACCAGCCCGGAGCATGGCGGGGAGCTTCTTTCCCCGGAAGCGGCGGCGCAGCACCTCGGGGGCGGCGATGACCAGGCTGAAGAGTTGGCGCTGGGCGACCGTCGAGGCGTCGACCGCCGATCGGCGTGCGGCCAGGAGGACCGAGAGGGCCTGGCGCTGGCCCCCTGTCCGGGGCGTGCCCAGCTTCTCCCGGGCGAGGGCCTCGCGGGCAGCCCGGATGGCGTCGAGCGGGTCGGACTTGGCGCCGTGGCGGCGCTTGGCCCGTTCGGGCCGGTCGAGCTCGATGACCAGCTCATCGGCCGACCGCAGATGCCGAGTGAGTCCCGCACCGTGCCCGCCGGTGCCCTCGACGGCCCAGGCCCGCAGGCCCGAATGCTCGTCAGCGAAGGCGACGAGCTGGATATAGCCATCAGGGGTGGTCTCGACGGTGAGCTCGCCCAGCACGCCGCCCGTTCGAGCGTCGAGGGCGGCCGCACTGTGCGTCTCCACGTGGGTGTCGACGCCGATCACGACGTCGACGATGTCGGACAGACTGTCCATGCGTTGCTCCTTTGACCGGAGGGACGTGGTCGGTTCCGGTCCGGAAAGGAGACAGGCAGGACTGTGACGGGACACGCCGCCGGAGCACACCGGCGGCGGTCAAGCTCCTGATCAGGCCAGATGCTCCGACCGGGCCGGGGCCGGCGACTACGAGCGGACAAGTCGCCGGAAGGGCACGAAGCCAGTCAGTCGATGGGTCACGCTCGTCGTCACCAACCCACAGCCCAGCAACGTCACCGGGCTGCGGGGTGGATCCTCACAGTCAGGCGACAGTCGGGGGAGCGCAAAATCGGGGATCCCGGGCAACGTCTCCTGCTCGATCCGACCGACCTGCATGTGTCGAGGGAGGTCAGTGGGAGCTGGCGTGAGACCGAGCGGTATTCCCGCCGGTGAGCAATCCAGGACTCGTCCTGTGCCGATGGCTCGTGTGGACGCCCGGCCGATCAGACGACCTTGGGGTAATGCGGGCCTGCCCCTACTCGCACTTGAGGGAGACTGAGGCATGCCAGATGCCGCCTTGGCGGTTGGCCGCCGCGTCGTAGTGACTGGATTGGCAGGGTCCGGGAAGAGCACCTTCTCGCTTTCCCTGGGAGCAAAGACGGGCCTGCCGGTCATTCACCTCGACCTGCACTTCTGGAAACCAGGCTGGGTGCCACCATCGGAGGAG
>DASPSK010000222.1:0-2529 GCA_035623975.1 Acidimicrobiales bacterium
CGGCTCGACGGGCAACCTGCACCTCAACCAGCCCATCGTCGGCATGGCGCCAACGCCCGACGGCCGCGGCTACTGGCTGGTGGCGTCCGACGGGGGCATCTTCGCCTACGGCGACGCCGGGTTCTACGGCTCGACGGGCAACCTGCACCTCAACCAGCCCATCGTCGGCATGGCGCCAACGCCCGACGGCGGCGGCTACTGGCTGGTGGCGTCCGACGGGGGCATCTTCTCCTACGGCGACGCCGGGTTCTACGGCTCGGCCGGGGCGATCCACCTGGCGAAGCCCATCGTCGGCATGGCGGCCATGCCGACGGGTGACGGCTACTGGTTCAGCGCGGCGGACGGCGGCCTGTTCAGCTACGGCGACGCGCCCTTCTACGGGAGCGGCGTCGGGGTCGGACTCGGCACCGTGGTCGGAATGGCGACCGACGGAGGACCCACGGTGCAGGCCCAAAACGACATCCCGGCTCTGCGCCGGGGCCACGCCCTGAACCTCGCCCCGCCGGCGCTCCCCCACTTCGCCAAGCGCTGAGCACTCGGGGTCGACAGGGACCCCAGGGGAGTTCTCAGCGCAGCACGATGGCGTCGTTGTCGACCTCGACGGTGACCGTCGAGCCTTCGGCGTACTTGCCCTCGAGCAGGTCGAGGGCGAGCTTGTCCTCGATCTCACGCTGGAGCACCCGGCGCAGGGGACGGGCCCCGAAGTCGGGGTCGTAGCCGGCGCGGGCCAACCAGGCCTCAGCATCCGGGGTGACGACGAGCGAGAGCCGTCGCTCGGCCAACCGGCGGCGGAGCCGGTCCAGCTGGATCTCGACGATGACGGCCAGGTCGGCCTCGCTGAGCGAACGGAAGCGCACGATCTCGTCGATGCGGTTGACGAACTCGGGCTTGAAGTAGTCGGACGGCTCGCCCTTGAGGTTGGAGGTCATGATGAGCACGGCATTCGTGAAGTCGACCGTGCGCCCCTGCCCGTCGGTCAGGCGCCCGTCTTCGAGCACTTGCAACAGAATGTTGAAGACGTCGGGGTGCGCCTTCTCGAGCTCGTCGAGCAACACGACCGAGTAGGGACGCCGGCGTACCGCCTCGGTGAGCTGCCCACCCTCCTCGTACCCGATGTAGCCGGGAGGCGCTCCGACCAGACGTGAGACGGCGTGCTTCTCCATGTACTCACTCATGTCGATGCGGACCATGGCCCGCTCGTCGTCGAAGAGGAACTCGGCCAGCGCCCGGGCCAACTCGGTCTTGCCGACCCCGGTGGGACCCAGGAACAGGAACGAGCCGATGGGACGGTTGGGGTCGCTCAGGCCGGCCCGGCTGCGTCGGATGGCGTTGGCCACGGCCGACACGGCCTCGTCCTGCCCGACCACACGCTCGTGGAGGGTGCCTTCGAGGCGTACCAGCTTCTGGATCTCGCCCTCCATCAGGCGCGACACGGGCACGCCGGTCCAGCGTGACACCACCTCGGCGATGTCTTCGGCGTCCACGTCCTCCTTCAAGAACCGCGTCCCGGACTGGAGCTTGGAGAGCTCCTCGGTGGCCTCCTCGACCTTGCGCTCGAGCTCGGGCAACTCGCCGTAGCGGATGGCCGAGGCGCCCGCCAGGTCGCCGTCACGCTCCAGGCGAGCCGCCTCGTCGGTGCGCGCTGTCTGTTCCTCCTTGAGTCGGCTGATGCGGTCGATGCACTGCTTCTCCTGCTGCCAGTGCGCCGTCATCGCATCGCGCTGCTCGCCCAGCTCGGCGAGCTCACGCTCGAGCTTCCCCAGACGCTCCTTGGACGCCTCGTCGATCTCCTTCTCGAGCGCCACCCTCTCGATCTCGAGCTGCCGGATCCGTCGGGTGATCTGGTCCAGCTCGGTCGGCATGGAGTCGATCTCGATGCGCAACTTCGACGCCGCCTCGTCCACCAGGTCGATGGCCTTGTCGGGCAGGAAGCGGCCCGTGACGTAGCGGTCCGACAGCACGGCGGCCGACACCAGCGCGGCGTCCTGGATGCGCACACCGTGGTGCACCTCGTAGCGCTCCTTGAGACCTCGCAGGATGGCCACCGTGTCCTCCACCGAGGGCTCGCCCACGAAGACCGGCTGGAACCTTCGCTCGAGGGCCGCGTCCTTCTCGATGGAGGTCCGGTACTCGTCCAGCGTGGTGGCCCCGATGAGGCGCAATTCCCCGCGGGCGAGCATGGGCTTGATCATCTGCCCGGCGTCCATGGCCCCCTCGGCCGCGCCGGCTCCCACCAAGGTGTGCAGCTCGTCGATGAACGTGATGATCTCGCCCTCGGCGTCGGCGATCTCCTTCAGAACGGCCTTCAGCCGTTCTTCGAACTCGCCCCGGTTCTTTGCCCCCGCCACCATGGAGGCGAGGTCGAGGGCGACGAGGCGCTTTCCCTTCAGGCCCTCAGGGACGTCGCCTTCGACGATGCGGTTGGCCAGTCCCTCGACGATGGCGGTCTTGCCGACCCCGGGCTCCCCGATGAGGACCGGGTTGTTCTTCGTGCGGCGGGAGAGGACCTGGATCACCCGGCGAATCTCT
>DASPSK010000223.1:0-3572 GCA_035623975.1 Acidimicrobiales bacterium
CTCGTGTTGGCCTGCTACGTCCGCTACCGGGACTCGACCGCATTCGCCGACGGCGCGTCGGTCTACCCGGCCTGCCAGAACCTCCTGCTGGCCGCCCGTGCCCTGGGCTACGGGGGCGTCATGACCGGCTGGCACTTCTCGGCCGCGGCCGAGTTGCGGTCGCTGCTCGGCGTCCCCGACGGGGTCGAGCTGGCGGCCACCATCACGCTGGGGCGCCCGGCCGGTCGGCACGGCCCGGTCCGCCGGCGCCCGCTCCGCGAGCTCGTCTATGGGGAGCGGTGGGGCGAGGCGCCGCCCTGGGCCGTCGACCCCGAGGGGACGGCGCACACGTCGGCTGGCCCGCCGAGGCCCGACCGAGGGAGCCCGGGTGTTGCATAAAGTCGGGGTGTTGCGTCCATCGCTCGCGGAAGGCTGACGATGCCCACGGTCGACTCACCCGTCTTCGACGCAGACAACCACTACTACGAGGCGCTCGACGCGTTCACCCGGCACCTGGACCCCGCGCTCGGGCCGCGCGTCTTGGAGTGGGCGGAGATCGGCGGTAGGCGCTACCACGTCCTCGGCGGCCGGGTCAGCCGGGCAGTCTCGAACCCCACCTTCGACCCGATCGCGCCCGCCGGCACGCTGGTCGACTACTTCCGGGGCAACCCCCAAGGCCGTCCCATGCACGAGCTCATGGGGACGCCCGAGCCGATCCGCCCCGAGTACCGCGACCGCGAGGCGCGCCTAGCCGTGATGGACGCGCAAGGCCTGGAGCGGGTCTGGTTGTTCCCCACCCTCGGCATGCTCTACGAGGAAGCGCTCAAGCGCGACCCGGGCGCGGTGGTGCTGCTGTTCCGCGCCTTCAACCGCTGGCTGGCCGAGGACTGGGGCATGGCGTACCGCGACCGCATCTTCGCCGCCCCCTACATCACGCTGGCCGACCTCGGCGAGGCCCTGCGCGAGCTCGAGTGGGCACTCGACCAGGGGGCGCGCGCCGTGGTCATGCGGGCGGCGGCGCCGACCACGGCGAACGGTCCCCTCTCGCCCGCGGCGGACCTGTTCGACCCCTTCTGGGCCAGGGTCAACGAGGCCGGCATCACCGTGGTGGTTCACGCCGGGGACGCCGGCCTCTCCTCCAACGGCTACGCGCCCGAGGGGTTCGCGGCGTCGTTCCGGGGCGGGCCGGTGCGCCTGAGCATCAAGCTGTTCGCCATCGAACGGGCCGCCCACGACTTTTTGGCCACGCTCGTCCTCGAGCGGCTCTTCGAGCGTTTCCCCAACCTGCGCGTGGCCTCCGTCGAGAACGGCTCGGACTTCCTGGCCCCCCTCTTCAAGAAGCTCCACACCACGGCCCGGCGCATGCCCAGCTACTTCGGCGAGGACCCGGTCCACACGTTCCGGCGCCACGTGTGGATCAACCCCTTCTGGGAGGACGACGTCGACGAGATCGTCGGGCTGATGGGCGACGACCGGGTGATCTTCGGCTCTGACTGGCCCCACGTCGAGGGCCTCCCCGAGCCCACGGACTGGGTGACCGAGCTCCAGAAGCTCCCCGACGAGTCCGTGGCCAAGATCATGGGGGGTAACGTCTCCGAGCTGAACGAGCTCCACCCAGCGTCGTGAGCGAGGCCGGCGTCGTGAACGAATCGATGGGAGACGTGGTCACCACGTCGCCCCAGATCGAGCCGCACGTGATCGTCCTGTTCGGGGCCACCGGCGACCTGGCGGCGCGCAAGCTCCTCCCCGGCCTGCTCCATCTCTCGATGTCCGACATGATGCCCGAGTACCGCATCGTCGGGAGCTCGACGAGCGAGCTGAGCGACGAGGACTTCCGGCACCTGGCCCGCAACGCCTGCGACCAGTTCGCCAAGGGCAAGATCTCACTGCTGCAGTGGGCCAACTTCGAGAAGCGGCTGCGCTTCGTCCCCGCATCGGCCGGGTCCGCAGGGTTGGCCGAGGCGGTGGCCGGGGCGGAGAAGGACGTCGGCGGGGACGTGCGCCGGCTGCACTACCTGAGCATCCCGCCGGCCGCCGACCGCCAGGTCCTCCAGACACTGGCGGACGCCAAGCTGGTCGAGCGGTCGCGGGTGGTGATGGAGAAGCCGTTCGGGACCGACCTGGCCAGCGCCGTCGCCCTCAACGACATGCTGCACCAGATCTTCGACGAGGAGCAGATCTTCCGCATCGATCACTTCCTGGGCAAGGAGGCGGCGCAGAACATCTTGGCCTTCCGCTTCGCCAACGGCCTCTTCGAGCCCATCTGGAACCGCGACCACATCGACCACGTGCAGATCGACGTGCCCGAGACCCTGTCGGTGGACGACCGGGTCGCCTTCTACGAGGCCACCGGCGCCTTCAAGGACATGGTGGTCACGCACCTCTTCCAGATCCTCGCCTTCATGGCCATGGAGCCGCCGACCGCGCTGGCACCCGGCGCCATCGGCGAGGAGAAGAACAAGGTCTTCCGCTCCATGCGGCCGCTCGACGTGACCCAGGTGGTGCGGGGCCAGTACGAGGGATACCGCGACATTCCCGGCGTCGCCGCCGACTCCGACACGGAGACCTTCGTGTCCCTGCGTTGCGAGATCGACAACTGGCGCTGGGCGGGTGTGCCCTTCTACCTGCGCACGGGCAAGCTGATGGGTGGTGGCGAGCGCATCATCTCCATCGCCTTCCGGGAGCCGCCCAAGTCGATGTTCCCCGAGGGCTCGGGGGTGGGGACCCAGGGCCCCGACCACCTCACCTTCGACCTGGCGGACTCCTCGAAGCTCTCGCTCTCCTTCTACGGGAAGAAGCCCGGGCCGGGGATGAAGCTCGAGAAGCTCAGCCTGCAGTTTGCGCTGCACGAGACCGGCGAGGACGCCGAGGTGCTCGAGGCCTACGAGCGCCTCATCCACGACGCCATGGTCGGCGACCACACCCTCTTCAACACGGCTGAGGGGATCGAACGGCTGTGGGAGGTCTCCACCCCCCTGCTCGAGAACCCGCCGCCGGCGCAGCCCTACGCCAAGGGCAGCTGGGGACCGCCGGCCAGCGACGACCTCATCGCACCCCGCAAGTGGCGTCTCCCCTTCGAGCGGGGTTGGCGCGTGACCCCGCCCTCTTGACACACCGCCCCTGACCCACCGCCCCTGACACGCGGCGCCCGGCCGGCGTGGGCTTCCTCAAGGGGCGAGCAGCACCCGCCCGAAGGCCTGGCGGCTCTCGATGTAGGCGTGCGCCCCGGCGGCGTCCGACAAGGGGAAAACGCGGTCGATCACCACCCGCAGCTCGCCCCGGGCGACCTCGTCGAGGTGGCGGGCGATCATGGAGCGGGCGCGCGGCGCGAGGAGGAGCTCGGCGCCGAGGAAGTAGCCCGAGAGCGTCTGGTTGTTCGGGCGCAGCGTCGAGATGTCCACCTGCTCGGCCGGTACCCGCCCGGCGTCGCCCACGGTCACGCACCGGCCGCGATAGGCCAACGCCCGCAGGCTCCCTTGCAGCGTGGTGCCGCCGACCGAGTCGACGATGACGTCGACACCCCGACCGTCGGTGAGCCGGCGTGCCTCGGCCACGAAGTCGTGCGTCACGTAGTTGATGCCCTCGTCGAGCCC